>DASQTM010000303.1:0-2492 GCA_035641875.1 Microvirga sp.
CCGCTTCACGGCTCCACAGACTCCGCGTCGTCAAGGCCTGACGCCTGTTCTCCTCCCCACCGCAAGTGGGTGTTCCCGACTTGCGCAAGAGGAAGCCCATCTCAGGCAAGCCTGAGATGGGTGGGGAGGAGAGCAGGTCGCGCTACCGGCGCGAAGAAAGCCCAGTGCCTCAGGGTTTCACGGCAGGGCGGAGCCCGCTCTCTGGGTGAGCGGCACGGCCAGAACCTTGTCGATCCGGCGTCCGTCCAGGTCGACCACCTCGAAGCGCCAGCCGAGCGCGTCCACGTGCTCGCCCGTATTGGGCAGGTGCTGGATCTCGCTGATCACCAATCCGCCCACCGTGTGATAGCTGCGGGATTCGGGCAGGGCCACGCCCAGCACCTCGGCCATCTCGTCCACCGGCATGGAGCCCGCGAGCAGCCACGAGCCGTCGTCCCGGCGCACCGCGTCGGGCTCGGGAGCCTCGCTGTCGGACCGGAACGCGCCGACGATCGCCTCCAGGGCGTCGGCCGGGGTAACGACCCCCTCGAAATGCCCGTACTCGTCATGGACGAGGGCCATGGGCACCTCGGAATCGCGCAGAACCGCGAGCGCGTCCAGGGCGTAGAGCGTGTCGGGAATGACCGGGGCCGTCTGCACGTGGCGGCGGATGTCCAGGGGCTCGCCTGCCAGCATGGCGGCCAGGATCGCCCGCGACTGAACCACGCCGATCACGTTGTCGGGCGCGCCCTCGCTCACCGGCAGGCGTGAATGGGGGGTGTCGACCAGGAGGGCGCGGATCGTCTCCTCGTCGTCGTCCAGGTCGATCCAGTCCACGTCCGTGCGGGGCGTCATGAGGCCGCGCACCGGCCGGTCCCCGAGGCGGAGCACCCCGGAGATCATGCGGCGCTCCTCTTCCTCGATCACGCCCGCGCTCTCGGCCTCGCCGACGAGCATCTTGATCTCCTCTTCCGTCACCGTGTTGTCCTCGTCCGAGCCCGGGCCGAACAGGCCGAAGATCAGGCTCGTGGAGGCGTTGAGAAGCCAGACCGCAGGCGCCGCGATCCGGGAGAGCACCCGCATGAAGGGAGCCACCGCGCAGGCGATGCTTTCCGGATTGCGCAGGGCGAGCTGCTTGGGAACCAGCTCCCCGATGACGATGGACAGGTAGGTGATCAGGCCGATGACGATGCCGTAGCCGAGAGGTCGCGCCGCGCCCTCTGGCATGCCCTGGCCCATGAGGATTTCGGTCAGTCTTCCACCCAGGGCCGCGCCCGAAAATGCGCCCGCCAGGATGCCCACCAGGGTGATGCCGATCTGGACGGTGGAGAGGAACCGGCCCGAATCCTCCATGAGGGCAAGGGCCGTGTTGGCCCCGGCGCGGCCCTGCTCGGCCATGGCCTTGAGGCGGGGCCGGCGGGCGGACACGATGGCGAGTTCCGAGAGCGCAAAGACGCCGTTGAGGGCGACGAGGCAAAGAGCGATGACCAGTTCGAGCAACGGTGCCAGGAGCTGCCGACCGGATCGGGCCGCGCTTTCCCCCTTCTGCGATGGATGGCCCCTAACATGGGATGTCCGGGACCTGCCGTCAATTCGAGACCTCCCCCGATTCGAGGCCTGCCGCCAATTCAGGCAGGGAACATGTCGATTGCGGCAGCCTGCTTTGTTGACAGGACCGCAATTCCTCTTCAGAGGTGGAGGAAGCCATTGATCCCCGCGGGAGAGACCGGGCCTCGAGCCCGGCGCCGAAGGCGCAACCGCCCCGGAAACGCTCAGGCCAAAGGACCGCGCGGGAGCTGGCACTCTGGAAAGCGGCGACGTCGCAAGACGCCGCCCACCGACGGGCGTAACCGTGGCGCTGATGGCGCCCATGGGAAATCTCTCAGGTCTCGGGACAGAGGGGGTGCAAACAGCGGGCCATCAGGCTCGATGAAACGCGCGCCTTTTGAGGGAACCCGATGGCCGAGCCAGCGACCAGCGACCAGCCGCTTCTGCAAACCCCGCTCCATGCCGAGCATGTGGCCCTTGGCGCCCGCATGGTGCCCTTCGCCGGCTACGACATGCCGGTGCAGTACCCCGCCGGCATCCTCACCGAGCACAACTGGACCCGCGAGCATGCCGGCCTGTTCGACGTGTCGCATATGGGCCAGGCCTTCCTGGTCGCCGAGGACAAGAGCCACGAGACCGCGGCCCGGGCCCTCGAGGCGCTGATTCCCGCCGACGTCCTGAACCTGAAGCCGAACCAGCAGCGCTATTCCCAGTTGCTGGCCGAGGACGGGGGCATCCTCGACGACCTGATGGTCACCCGCGTGGGCGCGCCCGGCCACGAGGGCTGGCTCTACCTCGTGGTGAACGCCTCCATGAAGGACCAGGACTACGCTCATATCGAGGCGCGCCTCCCTAGGGGCGTCACCCTGAACCGCAAGGACGGGCTCGGGCTGATGGCCCTGCAGGGACCCTCCGCCGCCGCGGTTCTGGCAAAGCTCGCGCCGGAGACCGCCGACCTTCCCTTC
>DASQTM010000304.1:0-2355 GCA_035641875.1 Microvirga sp.
GTCGGGGTGAAGTAGCGCTCGGTCTCTCTAAGCAACGGGTCCTTCTAGACGCAGCTTCGCTGCTCCTCAGGATGAGGGCTGTGGGGCGCTCAGCGCAGCGCGCCGCAGAAGCGCTGGATCCGGTTGCAGGCTTCCTCCAGCACGGCGTTCGAGGTGGCGTAGGAGATGCGCAGGTTCGGGCCGAGCCCGAAGGCCGAGCCGTGCACCGCGGCGACGCCCTCCGTCTCGAGGAGCTCGGAGACGAAATCCTCATCCGTCTCGATGACCTTGCCGGACGGCGCGGTCTTGCCGATGGCCTCGGCGCAGGACGGATAGACGTAGAACGCGCCCTCGGGGGTCGGGCACTTGAGATACTTCGTCTGGTTCAGCATGGACACCACGAGGTCGCGGCGCTCCTCGAAGGCCTTCTTGAACCGCGGCAGGTGGTCCTGCGGGCCGTCGAGGGCCTCCACCGCCGCCCATTGGGCGATGGAGCTGGCGCCGGAGGTCTGCTGGCCCTGCACGAAATCCATGGCCTTGATCAGGTGCTCGGGGCCCCCGGCGTAGCCGATGCGCCAGCCGGTCATGGCGTAGGCCTTGGAGACGCCGTTCATGGTCAGGGTGCGCTCATAGAGCCCGGGCTCCACCTGGGCCGGGGTCACGAACTCGAAATCCCCATAGGTCAGGTGCTCGTACATGTCGTCGGTGAGCACCCACACATGAGGATGGCGCATGAGCACATCGGTGATGGCCTTCATCTCGGCGCGGGTATAGGCCGCTCCGGTAGGGTTCGACGGCGAGTTGAGGATGATCCACTTGGTCTTGGGCGTAATCGCCCGCTCCAGGGGCTCCGGCTGGAGCTTGAAATTGTGCTCCATGGTGCATTCCACGAAGACCGGCGTGCCGCCGCACAGGCCGACCATCTCGGGATACGAGACCCAGTAGGGCGCCGGCACGATCACCTCGTCGCCCGGGTTCAGGGTGGCGAGCAGGGCGTTGTAGATCACCTGCTTGCCGCCGGTTCCCACGATGGTCTGGGACGGCTTGTAGTCGAGGCCGTTCTCGCGCTTGAACTTGCGGGCGATGGCCTCGCGCAGGGGCACGATGCCGGAGACCGGGGTGTACTTGGTCTCGCCCCGGTGGATCGCCGCAATGGCGGCTTCCTTGATATGGTCGGGGGTATCGAAATCCGGCTCGCCGACCGAAAGGCTGATCACATCCCGCCCCTGGGCTTTGAGATCCCGCGCCTTCTGCGTGATGACGATGGTCGCAGACGGCTTGATGCGCGAGAGGGCGTCAGACAAAAAGCCCATGGGAATCCTCCGGTCGGGGCGTTAGAAGGGGATTGTGACGGCGGCGGACCCTAATCCGCCTCGGCTGTCCGGGCAAGCAAAACAGCCCGCCAAGAACGGGTTTTCGAGGAGACGCCCTTCCATGATCCATTCCGTGACCCGCCGGCTCGCGCTCGGCCTTTTCGCAGGGGCTGCGCTCCTCGCCACCCCTGCGGCGGCGCAGACCTATCCCAGCCGCGTCATCAAGATGGTGGTCCCCTACCCGGCAGGCGGCCCCACCGATGTGATCGCCCGCATCGTGGCGGAGGAGCTGGGCCAGGATCTCGGCCAGAACGTGGTGGTGGAGAACCTGGCGGGAGCCTCCGGAGCGGTCGGCACCCGCACGGTGGCGAAGGCCGAGCCCGACGGCTACACCATCGTGTTCGGCAACAACCAGACCCACGGCAACAACATGTTCCTGCTGAAGGAGCCGGGCTACGACGCGGTGAAGGACTTCGCGCCGCTCGCCGGCGCCGGCGCCTTCGAGCACGTGTTCGTGGTCAAGAACGACCTGCCCGTGAAGACGATCCCGGAGCTGGTGGAGCTCGCCAAGAAGGATCCCGGCAAGCTTAATTACGGCTCGACGGGCGTGGGCTCCGGCTCGCATCTGGCCACCGAGCTCTTCATGACCCGCACGGGCACCAAGATGACCCATGTGCCCTTCCGGGGTGCCGCTCCCCTGGTGACCGAGCTCATGGCCGGCCGCATCGACGTGTCGAACTCGACCCTGCCGAGCGTGCTCTCCCAGTTCCAGGCAGGCCAGATGCGCGCCATCGGGATTGCCAGCCCGCAGCGCAACCCGCAGGCACCCGACGTGCCGACCTTACGCGAGCAGGGCATCACCAATGCGGATGCGGAGTCCTGGGCCGCCTTCTTCGCGCCGGTGAATACGCCGAAACCCGTCCTCGACAAGCTGTCGGGCACGATCATCGCCATCCTCAACAAGCCCGAGGTGAAGGAGCGGATCACCAAGCTCGGCTTCACCCTGAACGTGCGCGATCCGGCAACCTTCAGGCCGTATCTCGAGAAAGAGATCCAGACCTGG
>DASQTM010000305.1:0-2661 GCA_035641875.1 Microvirga sp.
TCGTCGCCACCGCGGGGTCAACTGCTGCCTTCTTGGACGTGTTTCTGGCGAGTCTCGGGGGCTAGAACCGTCTTCAGTCTCTGGGAGCCTCGGGATCCAATCCTTTCGGGAGGTCCTGTTGACGAGCCGTCCGGAGAGAAGGGCGGTTAAGCGCCGTGGCGAGGCCTCGAACGGCAGGCCCGTTCCGCTCCACCGCCCCAATATGCCCCTCGAAGCCGGTCTTCGCCAACTCAAGGATCATGCTCGCGCGCCAGGATCGCCCTGCCGTGCCCCTTCAGGCGGCAGAGCGCCTCCCGGAACGCGCCGGAGACCCGGGATCATCAAAGGCCGAGGGACGCCTTTACGGCGGCTGCGCCGTCCTTGCCATCGAAGGTGGTGACTCCCTCGATCCAGGGAGCAATCGTTGCAGGGTTGGACTTCAGCCAGGCCGATGCGGCTTCCTCAGGCTTCTTGCCCGCTTCCATGGCGGCCATGATCTCGTTTTCCATGGGAACCGTGAAGGCGGTCTGACGCAGAAGGCGCGACAGGTTGGGGCAGTCCTCCGCGAGTCCCTTGCGCGCCACCGTATAGACTTCGGAGGCGCCGTAATTCGCCCCGAAGGTTTTCTCGCCGCCCGACAGGTAGGTCATCTTGAGCTTGGTGTTCATGGGGTGTGGCTCCCAGCCGACGAACACGACCCAGTTCTTCTGCCGCCCGGCCCGGTCCACCTGCGCGAGCATGGCCTGCTCGCTCGACTCGACCACCTCCCAGCCGCTCAGCCCGTAATCTCCGGCCTTGATCATCGCCTGCATGTTCTGGTTGACCGGGGCGCCGGGCTCGATGCCGTAGATCTTCTTGCTGAACTTGTCGGCGTGCTTGGCGAGATCCTCCACCGTGCGGACGCCGCCCTCGGCCACATAGGCCGGAACCGCGAGGGTGAACTTGAGATCGCTCAGGTTCTTGCGAACGACCTGCATCTTGCCCTCGGCGATCAGCGGCTCGACGAACTTTTTCTGCGCGGGCATCCAGTTGCCGAGGAAAACATCGATGATGCCTTCGCCGAGGCTCTTGTAGGTGATCGGCACGGCAAGCGTATCGACCTTCTGCTCGTATCCGAGCCCCTTCAGGACCACCCCCATCAGGGCGTTCGTCGAGGTGATGTCCGACCAGCCCGGGTCGGACATGCGCACGAGCTTGCACTTGGCGGGTTCGGCTGCCCATGCGCTTCCCGAAGCCAGGAGGGCAGCCATTGTCAGAGTCGCCGCGATACTGCGTTTGATCATCGTAGTCCCCTTCCATATGAGCCGCCTTCGGCTGGCTCGGTTACCTGGTCCTCACACTCGGGAAGCGAGCCATCGCTTCCACGTCGTCCAGATCCATATGGCTGCGAACGTATTGGCGGCTCGCATCCGATACGGGCTGGAAGTCCCACGGCGTTAGGGCTCCCGTGGCCAGCGCGCGGAAGACGAAGCGCCTCCGATGCTGACTCTGCACGATGCTCTCGTGCAGGGACGCCAGGTCCCAACGCTCGGCACATTCCCGCCGCATGTCCTCCGCGACCCCCTTCCCCGATGGTTGCTCCGCCAGGTTGACCAACTCGTGCGGGTCCGCGGCAAGATCATAGAGCTGATCGGGGTCGGCGGGGGAGTGGATGAACTTGTAGCGTCCGCGGCGGATCATCACGATGGGCGCCAGGGCTCCCTCGGCAAGGTATTCCGCGATGACCTCATCATGCCCCGGCCTGCCTTCGAGATGGGGCAGGAGGCTGCGGCCTTCGATCCTGCTCGGGAGCGGAGGGGTTCCGGTCACATCGAGGAATGTCGGCAAAAGGTCCATGGACGACACCGATGCCGAAACCCGGCGGGGCGCGAAACGCTTTGGCGCATGCACCACGAGCGGAATGCGGATCGAGCCCTCGAAGAAGGTCATCTTGTACCAGAGGCCGCGCTCGCCGAGCATTTCGCCATGATCGGAGACGATCACGATGATCGTGTCGTCGGCGAGCCGGGTTGCCTGAAGCGCCCGGCGCAGGCGGCCGAACTGGTCGTCCACATAGGAGATCGCGCCGTAATAGGCGCGGCGCGCGGCCCGCACCTGCTCCTCGCTCGGAGGCGTCGCATCCGTCTCGCACATGGTCCGGACGCGCCGGGAATGCGGATCCGCCTCGTCGAAGGGCAGGACGTGACGGGGAAGATCGATCTCCTCGTCGGAATAGCGGTTCCAGTACTCCTCCGGGATCGCGAAGGGATCGTGCGGGTGGGTCATGGAGACGACCATGAAGAACGGCCGCTCATCCTTGTCGCGGGCCATCTCGTAGAGCTTGCGCTCCGCCGCGAAGACCACCTCGTCGTCGTAATCGAGCTGGTTGGTGCGCACGCAGGGCCCGGCATCGAGCACCGAGCTCATGTTGTGGTACCATTCCTGGCGGTCGTGAGGCTTCTCCCAATCGGGCGTCCAGTTGAAATCCGACGGATAGATGTCGGTCGTGAGACGCTCCTCGAAGCCATGGAGCTGGTCCGCGCCGCAGAAATGCATCTTCCCCGACAGGATCGTGCGGTAGCCGCCGTTGCGCAAGGCGTGGGCGAAGGTCGGGATCTCGGCAGGGAACTCGGCGGCATTGTCGTAGGCCGCAATGCGGGACGGCAAGCGCCCGCTCATGAACGTGTACCGGGACGGAGCGCA
>DASQTM010000306.1:0-3936 GCA_035641875.1 Microvirga sp.
GCTCCCTGCGCGTCCCCGATCCCAACTTCTTCGGCGGACAGGTGGAACTCACCGAGCGCGGCGGTGACTGGCGTGCGGTGGATTCGAGCGAGATGCCGCTCGGGGCCGCCAACTGGCGCTCGCCCAACTGGGCGCCCGATGCACCGTCCCGCGCCAATTACCGGGCTCTGGGCCTGGCGGACCTTGCCAGCGCCGTCTTGAACGGTACGCCGCATCGCTCCAGCGGCCGGCTCGGGCTTCACGTTCTCGAGGTGATGCACAGCATCCTCGAAGGCGCGGCCACTGGGCAGCCCATGGCGATCACCACCACCCTGGAGCGCCCTGCGATCCTGGAGGATGCCGACGCGGCAGGGCTCTGGAAGGGCCTGCCGCAGACCGCCTCCGCGGCTTAAAGGGGATTGGGAATGCGCGAAGCGCTGATCGTCTGGGGCGGCTGGGATGGACACGAGCCGGAGCAATGCGCCGGAATCGTCGCCCGCATGCTGAAGGAGGACGGATTTCAGGTTCGCCTGGAAACCGAGACCAGGGCCTTTGCGGACCCCGATCTCTCCCGCTTCAGCCTCATCGTGCCGATCTACACCATGTCGAAGATCGAGAAGGATGAGGTGGCCAACCTGTCCCGCGCGGTTCGGGAGGGCGTGGGCCTTGCGGGCTTTCACGGGGGCATGGGGGACGCCTTCCGCGAGGCGGTGGAGTACCAGTTCATGTGTGGCGGCCAATGGGTCGCCCATCCGGGCAACATCATCGACTACCGGGTGAACGTCACCCGGGCCGACGATCCGGTCATGCAAGGAATCCGAGACTTCGACTACCGCTCGGAGCAGTACTACATGCATGTCGACCCGTCGAACGAGGTGCTGGCCACCACCACGTTCTCGGGCGAGCACGCGCCCTGGATCGAGGGCGTGGTCATGCCGGTGGTGTGGAAGCGCCGCCATGGCAACGGCCGCGTGTTCTACAGCTCCCTCGGACATGTGGCCAGCGAGTTCGACGTGCCGGAGATGCGCACCATCCTGCGGCGCGGCATGCTCTGGGCCGCGCGTCAGTGAGTACATAAGGCGCGAAGGTGAGAGGCCGGCCTAGCCCGCAACCAACCTTGCTACGGTTTTCCTGGCCCCATCTGCATAGAGCTGCGCCAAGGCGGCGGTGACGGCGCCGGTGAACCGGGGGTCGCCGGGAAGGTCGTCGCCGAAGATCTCGCGCACCCCGAACAACTCTCCGGCGAGGCGCTCGGCGGAGCCCCCTGCCCGGTCGGCGATCTCCCGCAATCGCGCCGCCATAGGGTCGCGCACGTCGATGGGCGCGCCGTTCTCGTCGGCTCCTGTCACGTACCGCATCCAGGCGGCCACCCCGAGGGCGAGCCGGTCGATGGATGCGCCGTCGCGCAGGCGGTCGCGGAGGGTTCCGAGAAGGCGCTGCGGCAGCTTCTGCGACCCGTCCATGGCGATCTGCCAGGTGCGGTGCCGCAGGGCCGGGTTCTTGAAGCGCTCCACGAGGGCGCGCTTGTAGGACGTGAGATCGGCGCCGGGTGGCATGTGGAGGGTCGGCGTCACCTCCTCGTCCATCAGCCCTTCGACGAGCCGCACAAAGGCTGGATCAGCCATGGTGTCGGCAACGGTCTCGTAGCCGGAAAGGTAGCCGAGATAGGCCAGGGTCGAATGGCTTCCGTTGAGCAGCCTGAGCTTCATATGCTCATAGGGCTCCACATCAGCCACGAATTCCGCGCCCGCCTCTTCCCAGGCGGGGCGGCCTTGGGGAAAGCGGTCCTCGATCACCCATTGGGTGAAGGGCTCCGTCACGACGGGCCATGCGTCGGCCGCGCCCAGCGCTCCGGCAATCCGCTCCCGGTCCTCATCGGTGGTGGCGGGCACGATCCGGTCAACCATGGTGGAGGGGCAGGAGACCTCATCGGCCACGAACCGGCCGAAATCGGGATCGACCAGCTCGGCGAAGCGGGTGAGAACGCGCTTCACCGTGCGTCCGTTGGACGGGAGGTTGTCGCAGGTGAGCACCGTGAAGGGCGGCACGCCCGCGGCGCGGCGGCGGCGCAGGGCTTCGATGATGAAGCCCGGAGCCGACTTGGGCTCCCTCGGGTAGGCCAGATCGTGCACCACATCGGGGTGCTTTTCGTTCAACGCCCCGGTCGCCGGGTCGTGGCAATAGCCCTTCTCGGTGACGGTCAGCGTGACGATTCGCGTCTGAGGGTGGGCCAGCACGTCGAGCAGGTCGTCCGCCGCCCTGGGAGCGACGATGACCTGGCGAATGGCGCCGATCACCCGCAGGACCTCGCCGTCCCTCGAACGCACCGAGACGGTGTAGAGGCCGTTCTGCGGCTCGAGGGCGTCGTAGGTATCCGGGCTGCGCAGGCTTGCGGCCACGATGCCCCAGCGCGGATCCCGCGCCAGAACATCATCCGTGTACACGGCCTGATGCGCCCGGTGGAATGCCCCAACCCCGAGATGCACGATCCCGGTGGTCACGGCGCTTCGGTCGTATTGCGGCTGTGCAATGCCTGACGGCAGATCGGCGAGGGTCGCCTCGTTCAAACGCTTCGACATCGTATCCTCAATGCGCCGGCTGCTGCTTTGCCCGGGTGACGATCTGCGTCGGGTTGACGAAGCGAAGCGCAATGATAAGCCACACCAGGGTCGTCACCATGTAGATCACCGCCATGGCGTCGATGGATTGCACCGCGCGCACGCCCGCCGCGAAGACGGCGTAGTAGAGCGCCACCACGAGGGTCTGGCTCGTGGGGCCGGCCACCAGGAATGTCAGCTCGAACATGGCGATGGTGCGCACCAGCACCAGCAGCAGCGCCGCCAGAATCCCCGGCAGGAGCAGCGGCAGCAGCACATGGATGAAGAGCTTGAAGGTGTTGGCGCCGAACACCCGGGCGGCCGCCTCGATCTTGGGATCGATCTGCTCGATGAACGGGATCATCACGAGGATCACGAAGGGCACCGTCGGCACGAGGTTCGCCGCCACGACGCCCCAGAACGTTCCGGCGAGGCCGGTGCGGTAGAGAACCGTTGCCAGCGGAATGCCGAAGGTGATTGGCGGGATCAGCAGCGGCAGCAGGAACAGCAGCACCAGAAGGCGCTTGCCCGGAAAATCGCGGCGGGCGAGCGCATAGGCGGCGGTGACGCCGAGGATGCCGGAGATCAGAACCACCACTCCAACGAGCTGAAACGTGACGATCAGGATGTCCCAGAGCTGGAACTCGTTCCAGGCGGAGGAATACCACCGGGTCGTCCAGCCTGCGGGCAGCCAGGTGCCGAGCCAGCGGGTGGCGAAGGAGCTCGTCACCACGGTGCCGATCATCGCCAGCAGATTGACGATGAAGAAGCCGACGAGCGACCAGACGGCCACTGCCCAGAGCTTGGCTCCGACAGTGGTATCGCGGATCATCGGTTTACCCTTTCGCCCCGGAAGCAGGACCGCGGTAGAAGAGCCCGCGCGAGGCGAGAACCGCAACGACGATGCCGAGCTGGACGAAGCCCATGATCATCGCAATCGCTGAGCCCATGGAATAGTCGTATTCCTCGAAGGCCGCCTGTGCGGCCGCAATCGAGATGACGCGGGTCGGCCCCGCCGGCTCGCCGAGCAGCACCGCGGAGGGAAACACCGAGAAGGCCTGCACGAAGGAGAGGCAGAAGGTGATGGCGAGCCCTGGCATCAGCAGCGGCAGATACACATGGCGGAACCGCTGCCACGCGCTGGCCCCAAGGGTCGCGGCCGCCTGTTCAAGTGCTGGATCGATGCCGGTCACATAGGACAGAGTGAGCAGGAAGGTGAACGGGAAACCCGTGATCACGAGCGAGGCGAAGACGCCCCAGTAATTATGAACGAGCTTCAAAGGCTGGGAGATCAGGCCGAAGGTCATGAGAGTGCGGTTGAACCAACCCTGAGGGCCGAGATAGTTCAACAGGCCTTCGG
>DASQTM010000307.1:0-3185 GCA_035641875.1 Microvirga sp.
AGAACTCCGTCGAGGCGCAGTCGAGGCCGATCATCATGTCGCCGCCGGGCCTGAAGCCCGCGCTCTCGATCGATTTCACGACGAAATCGAGCGCCGCCTCGGCCGAAGGCAGGTTCGGCGCGAAGCCGCCCTCGTCGCCCACGTTGGTGTTGTGGCCGGCGTCCTTGAGGGCCTTTTTGAGGGTGTGGAACACCTCCGCCCCCATGCGCACCGCCTCGGCGAGCGTCGAGGCTCCGACCGGCAGGACCATGAACTCCTGGAAATCGATCGGATTGTCGGCATGCGCGCCGCCGTTCACGATGTTCATCATCGGGACGGGCAGCACCCGGGCCTGGGTGCCGCCCACATAGCGGTAGAGCGGCAGCGCCGCCGCATCGGCCGCCGCCTTGGCCACCGCCAGCGACACGCCCAGGATGGCGTTGGCGCCGAGACGGGCCTTGTTTGGGGTGCCGTCGAGCTCGATCATGGTTTCATCGATGGCGACCTGCTCTTCCGCATCCATGCCGCCGATGGCATCCAGGATCTCGTTGTTGACCGCATCGACGGCCTTGAGCACGCCCTTGCCGAGATAGACCGACTTGTCCCCGTCCCGCAGTTCCACCGCCTCGTGGGCCCCGGTGGACGCGCCGGAGGGTACCGCCGCCCGGCCCATGGAGCCGTCCTCCAGGGTCACGTCCACCTCCACGGTGGGATTGCCCCGGCTGTCGAGGATCTGGCGGGCGAAAACGTCGATGATGGCGGTCATGGAAGGCTCCTGAAGGCTAAAGAAGCGAGCGGTGCGGCCCGAACGGCGGGTGCGGCCTCACGTCATGGAGTGGCTTATTGACCGAAATGCGCAGGCGGGCAAGGACGACAAGAGCTTTCCCCTTATCATTGCAAGGTCGGATCCCGTGACGAAAACCTCCCTCCAGCTCGGCCAGGCGAGCGCCCTGCCCCTGTCCCCCGAAGACGCGCAGCTCGACCGGGTGCCCAACCCGCATCCCGACACCGATTATCTCGCCCGCTTCACCGTGCCCGAATTCACCTCCCTGTGCCCGGTCACCGGCCAGCCCGATTTCGCCATCCTGGTGATCGACTACGCGCCGGGTTCCTGGCTCGTGGAATCCAAGTCGCTCAAGCTCTACATGCACAGCTTCCGCAACCACGGCGCGTTCCACGAGGATTGCACGGTGGCCATCGGCAAGCGCCTCGCCGCGCTCCTCGAGCCTCGCTACCTGAGGATCGGCGGCTACTGGTATCCCCGCGGCGGCATCCCCATCGACGTGTTCTGGCAGACCGGCGAGATGCCGAAGAACCTGTGGCTCCCCGACCAGGGCGTTGCGCCCTACCGGGCCCGCTGAGGCGCAGGCCGCGTCAACACCATGGAAGCGACGAGGCCGATGGCCAGGATGACCAGGGCCGCGACGGTGGTGGAGGCGGTCAGTCCCGCATGGCGCAGGCCGAACCCCATCAGGACCACGCCGAGGGCTTGTCCGCAGAAGAACGAGAAGGCGTGGAGCGCCACCGCCGATGCGCGCGCCTGCGGAGCCACCTCCGTGACCTGGGCCTGGAAGGTGTTGTGGAGCATGTAGAAGCCGAGCCCCAGGAGAAGCAGGGCGGCGGCGTCAAGCTTCCAGTCGCCGGCAAAGCCCAGGACGACCATGGCGGCCCCCGCAAACAACCCTCCGCCGACCAGGATGCGCCCGATGCCGAGCCTTCTGAGCATCCAGGTCACCAGGGCGGAGTAGACGAGGCCGCCCACCGCGAATCCTCCGATGGCGAAACCGGCCTGCGCGGCCCCGCCCCCTCCGCGCTCCTCCAGCAGGGGCGCCACATAGGGGAAGATGCCGAAGATCGCCGTGGCCTCGACGAAGACGAAGGCGAAGAGGGCGAGGGCCCGTGGATTGGACAGGATGTCCCTGTAGCGCAGGAGGGCGTTGTTCAGGTCGAATGTGCCGCCCGCCGCGGCGCCGCGGAAGCCGATGACGGTGGCCGCCAGCGCCAGGGCCATCATGATCGTGGACAGACCGAAGACCCCGCGCCATCCGATGATCTCCGCAAGCAGCCCGGCGAACGAGGATCCGGCGAGCTGGCCGACGATGATGGCCACGAGATAGCGGCTCAGCGCCACCTGGCGCCGCGCCATCTCGACCCGATCGCCGATGAGCGCGATGGAGGCCGGAACCGCGCCGCCTGCGGCCGCTCCGGCGATGATGCGCAGCACGAAGAGAGTGGTGACGTTCGGCGCGAACAAGGAGCCGGCGAGCGCCAGGAACAGCAGCAGCAGGGACGCCTTCATGACCCGCTCCTTGCCGAGCGCGTCCCCGATGGGGCCGAGGATCGGCTGGATGAAGGCGTAAGGCAGGGCGAAGGCGGCCGAGAGAAGCGCGATGGTCTGAGGGCTGGAGTTCAGGTCCCGGGCGATGATTCCGACCATGGGCTCGACCGCACGGGACGAAAACGTGCTCGCAAAGCCGCTGGTGGCGAGGATCAGGATCAGGTTGCGGGAGGACATGGCGCCTGTTTCGATTGAGGCCGCGAGGAGGCTCGTCGCTCCATATCACGACCCTGCCCGAGTGGGAGCGGCAGAAACGCAGGCCTGACCGCCTCCAGCCTCATGGGCCGCTGCGAATTCGGGGAAGACGGGGCCGCGAAGCGCAATATAATAGCAGTCCCGGCCGGTACAGCGTTGAAGCCGGCCTGCCCCCGTCTCCGGCCCAAGGTCCTTTGCTCATGCCGAGGGTCTCTCCTCATGCCAAGGTCTCTCCTGATGCAAGGTCCGATTTTTCAGGTTCTCGCTCTGGTCACCCACGGGAACGCGGCCTTGGCCGGCCGCCCTGTGGCGGATTTCCATACGTCCCATCCGGCTTTCGTTTTCGCGGAACATGTCCGGTTCGTGGACCTGGAGCCGCCGCGGGAAGCCTGGAACGAGACGCCTTTCGCGGCGAATCCTGACGAATGGCTGGCAAAGCTCCGGGACAGGGGGTGCCGCGGCCTCCGCGCCTGGCGATCCGCCTCCGCCGACGAGGAAACCATTGCTGACAGATTTTCCATCGCCTTCGTGGGCGGCGGCGGACGATGGCTCATCGTATCGGTCGGACCCGCCGGCAGCGCCTACTGGATGGCAAGCTGGAACCTCGGAAACCGGGATCGTCCGGACCGGAAGATCTGGCAGGTGACCTATGGAAGGATCGAGCAGGGCCGGA
>DASQTM010000308.1:0-3177 GCA_035641875.1 Microvirga sp.
GTCGCCGATGCTGTCGCAATAGGCCGCCGCCTCGCCATAGAGGTTGCGGGCCTCATATTCCGCCGCGAGGTCGGATTCGAGGATTTCCTGGATGTTCTGGCCGATGCGCAGGGGATCGAGCACCTGCAGGTTGGCGAAGCCTTCCAGGAAGATGATGCGCTCGATGAAGCGGTCCGCGTGGTGCATCTCCTCGATGGACTCCTTGCGCCAGGTCTTGGCGAGGTCCTTGTAGCCCCAATCGTCCAGGAGCCGGTAATGCAGCCAGTACTGGTTGACCGCCGTCAGCTCGCTGCGCAGGCCGCGATTGAGATACTCGATAACCTTCGGATCGCCCTTCATTCCAGCCCTCTCGTTCATCCGGCGCCGGAGGCGCCGTCCCCTCTTTAGAGGATTTATGAACCAGGGAGGAAGTCCCTTTGTTCAAAGGGTGGGTTCGGCGGCGGCCTTTTCCAGAGTCGTCGGGCAGCAGCCGCGCCGGCAGGCCGCGATGGGCTCCACGCCTGCCTCGGCGAGCGCCTGGTCCATGATGGCCCGGATGGTGCGGGCGCAACGCCCGCAATCCGGGCTGCAACCGAGGCAGCGATAGACCTGGGCGGGCGTGCGCGGGCAATCCGGTCCCGGCCTGAGACAGGCCTTCACGTCGCCATCGGAGAGAATGTTGCAGGAGCAGACGATCATCGCTGTTCTAGTTTAGAATTGTTAAAAACTACATTTGATTTCAAACACTTACATGAAGTTTCAAGCGCGCGCCAGGGGTCCGGGCGCGCCCAGATGTCACGGTTGCGGGAGAATTCAGCCCAGACGCCTGAACAGGCCGGGATAGTCCAGCACGAGACCGTCCTCATCCACCGCCAGGTCGGCCGTGAAGCCGCTCTCCAGGCTTTCGAAGCGATAGAGGGAGCCGGGCGTCAGCGCCGTGTAGCGCTGGTCCTGCGGCGAGACCTTAAGGCTGGGCGCCTCGACGTAGCACAGGCGGATGCTGACGCTTTCCCCGGCCGTCCATGCGAGGCGGCGGATCGGCAGAGTGTTGGTCAGAGGCGTGGCCTGGATGTCGATGTCGATGCAGCCCTGGAGGTCCGGCCGGCCCCGGCCGTTCTCGGTCCAGCCGCCTTGCCCGTTGCTCTCCAGATGCAGCGCCCGTCCATGGGTCGTCCGGATGTGGGCCTCCCGCGTCCGCCAGGAGGCATCCAGCCTCAGGCGGTAGGCGAGGCCGAACCTCGCCTCGCCGTCGCTGCCGATCACCACGCCGGAAACGTCGATCCCGCCGTCGGCGGGGCTCAGGTCCACATGCTCCAAGCCTGCCTCGCAGCCCTCCCAGGCGGACCAGCGGATGGTGCGGAAGATGAAGGGGCGGGACGGCATGCAGGGCCTCCAAGCCTCATGGCTGGTTCAGGGGCGAGTATGCCCCAGCCGGAAGGCTTGTCGACGGGTTCTTTTAGTCCCGCACCACCACCACATGCAGCCGCCGCGGCCCGTGGGCGCCGAGCAGCAGCGTCTGCTCGATATCGCCCGAGCGGGACGGGCCGGTGATCAGGTTGACCGTGCGCGGCATGCTGCTCTTGCCGAAGGCGTAGCGCACCCGGTTCCAGACCGATTCGTAATCGCCCGCGATGTCCTTGGCCGAGACCACGATGATGTGGTTGTCGGGGAGGAAGTTCAGGGTCGAGGGGTTCTCGTGCCCCGAGACCATCACCAGGGTGCCCGTCTCGGCCACGGCCCCGAAGGCATGGCTGACCGCGTTGAGGTCGCCGCCCGCGCTCGGCCCATGGGCGATCTCCAGGGCGGTGTCGGCCCAGGGCATGGCCTTGAGGCGCGGGTCGTCGCCCATGCGCAGGGTGGCCGGCAGGTTGTGGTTGCGCAGGAACAGGGCGATGGATTGCGGCACCTCCGCCGGGGAGGCCACCTCCGTCACCGTGGTGAAGGCCGCCTCGGCCTGCGCCTTGAACAGGGCCAGCCGCTCTTCGCCGGACACCTGGCCCCGGGCCGGCACGACGCCCCTCGGGGCGCGCTCCAGCCGTTCGGTCACGATCTGCCGCCGGATCGTCTCGTTGCCTTTTAGGCCGAGCGAGCGGCGGATGTTGTTGAAAATGTCGTCGCGGGCGCTCATGCCGGGTTCCCCCGGCGCTCGCGCTTCCAGCGCGCCTGGAAGGTCTCGCCCTGGGGCGCCGGGAAATCCCGGTACTTGGTCCAGCCTTTCGACAGGGGCAGCCATGTGAAGCGGCCGCGCTGGCGGCCTGCAAGGCCCAGCACGCCCATGGCGGCCCGGGTCGCGAGCCGGTAGAGGGCGGGGCGCTTGGCGAAGAAGCCCCAGACCCTGAGGCCGGAGCGCACGGTCGCGGGCGTCAGGTGGCGCTCGAACTCCCGCTCGCGCCAGTGGCGCATGAGCTTGGGAAGCGGGATGCGCACCGGGCACACGCTCTCGCAGCGGCCGCAGAAGGTGGAGGCGTTGGGCAGGTGCCCGGCCTTGTCGACGCCGATCAGGGTAGGCGTCAGCACCGCGCCCATGGGGCCGGGATAGACCCAGCCATAGGCGTGCCCGCCCACCGCGTGATAGACCGGGCAATGGTTCATGCAGGCGCCGCAGCGGATGCAGCGGAGCATCTCCTCGAAGCTCGTGCCGAGCATGGACGTGCGCCCGTTGTCGAGGATGACTACGTGGTAGTTCTCCGGCCCGTCCGCATCGGTCGGGCGGCGCGGGCCGGTCGAGAAGGTGGTGTAGACCGACAGCTCCTGGCCCGTGGCCGAACGGGCGAGCACCCGCAAGAGCTGGCTCACATCCTCAAGGGTCGGAACGAGCTTCTCGATGGAGGCCAGCACGATGTGGGTCTTGGGCAGGATCTGGGTCAGGTCGCCGTTGCCCTCGTTGGTGACGATGATCGAGGTGCCGGTCTCGGCTACCAGGAAGTTCGCGCCGGTGATGCCCACATCCGCCGCCAGGAAGCGCTCGCGCAGCACGGCGCGCGCCTCGGTGAGAAGCTGCACCGGCTCGGAGAGGTCGCGCTTCGGATCGAGGTTCTTGTGGACGCGCCGGAAATCCTGCTCCACCTGCGTCGCGTTGAGGTGGACGGCCGGGGCGATGATGTGGCTCGGCAGCTCGTTGCGGAGCTGGATGATGTACTCGCCCAGATCCGTCTCGACCGGGGTGATCCCGTGCGCCTCAAGGTGATGGTTGATTCC
>DASQTM010000309.1:0-5820 GCA_035641875.1 Microvirga sp.
CCTTCCAGGAACGGGGCCGGATCCTCGTGCTCGAAGATCTCGCTTTCGATCCATTCCAGGTTCACCTTCACCTGGTTGGCGATGCCGCCGTGGTGCAACGCCTCGATCAGCGACTTATAGGCGTCCTTGAGGCCGGTATACTTGCCCACCACCGCGATGTTGACCTCGCCCTCGGGATTGTGGACCCGCTCGGAAATCGTGGTCCAGCGGCTCAGGTTCGGGGCCTTGGCGCCGTCAAGGCCGAAGGCCGCCAGAACTTCGCTGTCGAGCCCGGCCTCGTGATAGGCGAGCGGCACGTCGTAGATGGAGCGGGCGTCCCGCGCCTCGATCACCGCGGTCTCGCGCACGTTGCAGAAGAGAGCGAGCTTGCGCCGCTCGTCCTTGGGGATCTCGCGGTCCGTGCGGCAGAGCAGGATGTCGGGCTGGATGCCGATGGAGCGAAGCTCCGCCACCGAGTGCTGGGTCGGCTTGGTCTTCAGCTCGCCGGCGGACGGAATGAAGGGCAGAAGGGTCAGGTGGACGTAGATCGCCTGCCCCCGCGGCAGATCGTTGCCGAGCTGGCGGATGGCCTCGAAGAACGGCAGGCCCTCGATGTCGCCCACGGTGCCGCCGATCTCCACCAGCACGAAGTCGAAGCCCTCGTTGCCGGTGAGCACGAACTCCTTGATGGCGTTCGTCACGTGCGGGATCACCTGGATGGTCGCGCCGAGATAGTCGCCGCGCCGCTCCTTGGAGATGATGTCGAGATAGATCCGGCCCGTGGTGATGTTGTCGGCCTTGGTGGCCGGTACGCCGGTGAAGCGCTCGTAATGGCCCAGATCCAGATCGGTCTCGGCCCCGTCGTCGGTGACGAAGACCTCCCCGTGCTGATAGGGGCTCATGGTGCCCGGATCGACGTTGAGATAGGGGTCGAGCTTGCGAAGCCTGACCTTGTAGCCGCGAGCCTGGAGAAGCGCTCCCAGGGCCGCCGAAGCCAGACCCTTGCCGAGCGAAGACACCACGCCGCCGGTGATGAATACGTACCGCGTCATGGACCCCCATCCATCAATAAGGAGCGCCGATTCGCAATCGCGAATCCGGCCGCTCGACCACTATCCACAAAAAAGAGAGGGCCGGAGGTCCGGCCCTGCTGGCTTGGCTTACTGCGCCGGAGGCGCCGCGGGCTGCGGTGCGCCAGGAGCTGGAGCGCCGCCCGGACCAGGAAGGCCTGGAGTGGGCAGGCCCGGAACGCCCGGAGGCGGGAGACCTGGAGACGGCGCGGCGGGCTGGTCGCCCTGAAGCCGCTGGAGCTGCTCGAGCACGTTGCCGCCCTGCCCGCCTGCGGGAGCCTGCTGCCCGGCCGGAGCCGCCGGGGCCGCGTTGTCGAGGATCGAGCGGGGCGCCCGTCCCGAGGTCGCGACGATGGTCAGGGCGATGCTCGTGGCGAAGAAGAGGCCCGCCAGGATGGCCGTGGCGCGGGTGAGCGCATTGGCCTGGCCGCGGCCGGTCATGAAGCCGGAGACGCCGCCTCCGCCTCCCCCGCCGCCAAGGCCCATGCCGCCGCCCTCGGAGCGCTGCAGCAGGACCACCCCGATCAGAGCGAGCACGATGATCAGGTGGATGATGATGAGAACTGTTTGCATCGTTTCCAAAAACCTCAAGCGGCCCCGCCCTCAGGCGTCGGCCGCTCGCACTCCGTTCGTTCGTTGCGGCGGCCTGTAGCATAGGTGTGCCCAGGATCAAAGACCCGCAAGAGCCTTTTCCCGCACGGGAAGGCTTCTTCCCGCACGGGAGGGTTTCGCCGGGCGCCGGGGCGACGCTCCCAGTTCGCCCCTATCCCAGATAAGCGCCCGCGATGGCCAGGAAGTCGGCCGCCACGAGGCTCGCCCCTCCCACGAGGGCGCCGTCCACGTTCTCCACCGCCATCAGCTCGGCGGCGTTGGAGGGCTTCACGGAGCCGCCGTAGAGAACCCGGATCTTGGCCTGCTCGGCCTTGCCCACCAGGCGGCGCAGCTCCTCGCGGATGAGGGCGTGGACCTCGGCCACATCGGCGACGGTGGGTGTCAGCCCGGTGCCAATGGCCCAGACGGGCTCGTAGGCGACCACGAGGTTCTGGCCGTTGGAATCGGCGGGAATCGAGCCGCGCAGCTGCTTGCGCACCACGGCGAGGGTCTTGCCGGCCTCGCGCTCCTCCCGGGTCTCGCCCACGCACACGATGGCCGCGAGCCCCGCCCGATGGGCCGCCGCCGCCTTGGCGCACACGTCCGCATCCCTCTCCCCATGGTACTGGCGGCGCTCGGAATGGCCGACGATCACATAGGTCGCTCCCGCATCGGCCAGCATCTCGGCGGACAGGTCCCCCGTGAAGGCGCCCGATTCGTTGGCGTGGCAGTCCTGCCCGCCGATGGCCACCCGCGAGCCGACGGACATGGTCGCGCACAGGCCCACCAGGGTGGCGGGCGGGCAGACCGCAAGCTCCACCTTGGCCTTCAGGCCCGGGGTGTAGCCCGCATGGATGTCCTCCAGGATCCTGGCGGAGGACTTCAGCCCGTTCATCTTCCAATTCCCCGCCACCAGCGGGCGCGGCCTATCGACGCTCATTGATGCACTCCTGTCGCGCTTGTCATGTCGGCAGTAGCAGAGGCTTGAGCCCTCTTTCAACAAGCTTGCCCTTTTCGCAGAGCCCTCAATGGGCTATCGGCGTCTTCAACGAGTTTCAGGGAAACGGGTTCACGATGCTTCGAGGAATGCGCAAGGCCGGGCAGACCCTGGTCGGCAAAATCATCGCCACCGTCTTTTTCAGCGCACTGATCGTCAGCTTCGCGGTCTGGGGCATCGGCGACATCTTCCGGACGACGCCTGCATCCACGGTGGCGACCGTCGGCGACACGAAGATCACGGTCGACCAGGTCCGAAACGCCTACAGCAACGAAGTGCAGCGGCTCGGACGCCAGTTCCGCACGGTCATCTCCCCCGATCAGGCGCGAGCCGCCGGCATCGACCAGCAGGTCGTCTCCGATCTCGTCACCGAGGCGGTGATGGCCGAACAGGCGCGGAAGCTGGGGCTCAGCGTCTCGGATCAGACGATCGCTCGCTCCATCATGGAGAACCCGGCCTTCCAGGGGTCGGACGGCCAGTTCAACCGCGCCCTCTTCGACCAGGCCCTGCGCAATATCTCCCTTTCGGAGGCCGGCTTCGTCCAGGAGCAGCGCGCCGCCATGGCGCGCCTGCACCTGGCGGAGGCCGTGGCCGGCGACGTGAACGTTCCGGTCGCGGCCCGGGAGGCCTTGCACCGCCACGCCAACGAACGGCGCGCCGCCGGCTATCTCGTCCTCACCCCCGCCATGGCGGGGGATGTTCCGGCTCCCACTACCGAGCAGCTTCAAGGCTTCTTCGAGGAGCGCAAGGGCGCCTTCCGGGCTCCCGAGTACCGGGCCCTCGCCGTCATGACCCTCGACGCGACCGCCCTGGCCAAACCCGACGCTGTCTCGGACGCGGATGCCCGCCAGCGCTACGAGCAGCAGAAGGCCCAATACGGCACTCCCGAGCGCCGCACGGTGCAGCAGATTGTCTTCCCGTCCCAGGCGGAGGCCGAGACCGCTGCGGCGAGGATCAAGGAGGGCGCGACCTTCGACGCCGTCGCGGCCGAGCGCGGGGTGCCACCGCAGGATCTGGAACTCGGCACCTTCACCAAGACCGAGATGCTCGACCCAGCCGTCGCCGAGGCCGCCTTTTCCCTTGAGCAGGGCGCCGTCAGCTCTCCCATCGCCGGCCGGTTCGGGCCGGTGCTCGTGCGCGTGACCCAGATCCAGCCGGAAGCCGTCCGCCCCTTCGAGGAGGTTGCGGCTGAGATCCGCCAGGAGCTCGCCCGCTCGCGGGCGCAGGGCGAGATCGAATCCATTCACGACGCCATCGAGGACATGCGGGCCGGAGCCCGCCCCCTGGCGGAGGTCGCCAGGGAGAAGGGCCTGAATCTGCTCCAGGTGCCCCCTGTGGATGCAAGCGGCAGGGATAAGGCGGGCAACCCGGTCAATCTGCCGGAGGCGCAGGCCCTGCTCAAGGCGGCCTTCGCGTCCGACATCGGCGTGGACAACGAGCCCCTGCGCCTCTCGAGCGGCGGCTACGTCTGGTACGACGTGACCGGCATCGAGCCCTCCCGCGAAAGGCCCCTCGACGAGGTTCGCGACCGGGTGGCGGCCCAGTGGCGCGAGGACCAGATCGCGCAGCGTCTCACGGAAAAGGCCCGCCAATTCACCGAGCGCCTTGAGAGCGCAGCCATTGAGACCCTGGGCCAGGAGGTGGGCGCGCCGGTGAGGAACGCCACGGATCTCGCGCGCAACGCCGCCAAGGAGGACCTGACCGCCGAGGCGGTGAACCGCATCTTCTCCGTGCCTGTCGGCAAGACCGGTCATGCCCCCAACGGCCCCGAAGGGCGCGTGGTGTTCAAGGTCACCTCCGCTACGGTTCCCCCGTTCATCACCACGACCCAGGAGGCCGAGCGTCTCGACACCCAGCTTCGCAACGCCATGGGCGACGACCTGCTGAACCAGTACACCACTCAGGTCCGGCAGGATCTGGGGGTGACCATCAACCCGCAGGCCCTGCGCCAGGCGACGGGTGGCGAACTCTAGGAGCATGAGCATCGCGCCAGATTTCGACACTTTCGCGAAAGCCTATGCGGCAGGCGAGGCGGGCGTTCTGCGCGCCACCCTGGTGGGCGATCTTCTGACACCGGTCGCCGCCTTCCTGAAGCTGCGGGAAGACCGGAAAGGACCGGCCTTCCTGCTGGAATCGGTGGAGGGCGGCGCGACCCGCGGCCGCTTCTCCATGATCGGCCTCGATCCCGATCTCGTCTGGCGCTGCCAGGACGGCGTCGCCTCCATCGACCGCCAGGCCTTGAGCCGCACCGGGGACTTTCGTGGGGAGGACTTGCCTCCCCTGGAGAGCCTGCGCGCCCTGATCAAGGAAAGCGCCCTGCCCCTGTCCGACGATCTGCCGCCCATGGCGGCGGGCCTGTTCGGCTATCTCGGCTACGACATGGTGCGCCTCATGGAGCGTCTGCCCGAGCAGAACCCGGACGCGCTGAAGGTCCCGGACGCCGTTCTGGTGCGTCCGACCGTCATGGTGGTGTTCGACGGGGTGAAGGACGAAATCTCCCTTATCACCCCCGTGCGGCCGCAGGATGGGGTCTCGGCGAAGGCGGCCTACGAGACGGCCCTTTCCCGCCTCGATGAGGTGACCGGCGCGCTGGAGCGTCAGCTCCCCATAGAGGACCGCAGCGACCCCACGGCCATCGATTTCGAGCCGCCTGTGTCCAACACCACGCCGCAGGAATTCGAGGGCATGGTCGCCAGGGCCAAGGAGTATATCCGGGCCGGCGACATCTTTCAGGTGGTGCTGTCCCAGCGCTTCGAGTCGGCCTTCCCGCTCCCCGCCTTCGCGCTTTACCGCTCCTTGCGGCGGGTGAACCCGGCTCCGTTCCTGGGCTATCTCGACTTCGAGGATTTCCAGATCGTCTGCTCGTCGCCCGAGATCCTGGTGCGGGTCCGCGACAGCAAGGTCACGATCCGCCCCATTGCGGGCACCCGCCCCCGCGGCGCCACCGCCGCCGAGGACCGGGCCCATGCGGAAAGCCTGCTCGCGGACCAGAAGGAGCGGGCCGAGCACCTGATGCTGCTGGACCTCGGCCGCAACGATGTGGGCCGTGTGGCCGAGATGGCCTCCGTGGAGGTCACGGATTCCTTCTTCCTCGAATATTACAGCCAGGTGATGCATATCGTGTCGAATGTCGAAGGGAGGCTTGCCGCCGATTGCGATGCGGTCGACGCGCTGATGGCGGGC
>DASQTM010000310.1:0-3194 GCA_035641875.1 Microvirga sp.
GTTCGATGGCGGCATGAACATGCTCAACGACCTGCTGAAGGAATATAATTGCTACGGCATTCCGACCGGCAGCACCGGTGCGCAGATGGGCGGCTGGTTCCGCAAGGAAATCAAGACGCCGGCCGACATCCAGGGCCTGAAGATCCGCATCGCCGGCATCGCGGGCCAAGTCATGCAGAAGCTCGGCGCCGTGCCGCAGCAGCTCGCGGGCGGCGACATCTACCCGGCTCTGGAGCGCGGCACCATCGACGCCGCCGAGTGGGTCGGCCCCTACGACGACGAGAAGCTCGGCTTCAACAAGGTGGCGCCCTTCTACTACTACCCCGGCTGGTGGGAAGGCGGGCCGCTGTTCCACGTCTTCCTCAACAAGGCGAAGTGGGAGGAACTGCCCAAGACCTACAAGTCGGTGATCCAGTCGGCTGCGGCGCACGCCAACGTGGACGCGCAGGCGAAGTACGACGCCCGCAACCCCGCGGCGCTCAGGCGCCTGGTCGGCGCGGGCGCGCAGCTCCGCCCCTACAGCCAGGAGGTGATGGAGGCGGCCTTCAAGGCGGCGAACGAGATCTACGACGACCTCTCCTCCAAGAACCCCGACTGGAAGAAGATGTACGATTCGCTGCGGGCGTTCCGCGGCGAGCAGTACCTGTGGTTCCAGGTGGCCGAGTACACCTTCGACAACTTCATGATCCGCGCGCGGGCGCGGGGGTGACAGGCGCTCCTCCCTCCCCCCTTTGCGGGGGAGGGACGGCCTGCCCCTCGGGTCTTGCCTTCGGCATGCCCAAGGACAGGCTCCGGCAGGCAGGGAGAGGGGCCGTTCCCGAGTGAACTGTCGCCCTGCCCCGCCTTGCATCGCGCTTCATTCTGAAGCCTCTCGCCACGGTCCCTCGCTGATCGCTTCGCGATCTGTCCCTCTCCCGCGGAGGGGAGAGGGATGGGGCCTCACTGAATCTTCGGCGGCTCGCCGAGATTCAGGTCTGGCAACCCAGGCATTCCTCCCCCGCCAGGCTGGTCCAGCCCCGGCGAGAGCAGGTTGTCGAGCTTGCGCTGCACCTCGGCCGGATCGACCTCGGCGCCGCCGCCGAGCCAGTAGGTCACCGATTCCGGCCAGGCGATCACGATCCCGACTAGGATCAGCTGCAGGACGATCCAGGGGATCGAGCCCCAGTAGATGTCGGAGCTCTTCACCTCCTTCGGAGCGATGCCGCGCAGGTAGAACAGCGCGAAGCCGAAGGGCGGGTGCATGAAGCTCGTCTGCATGTTGACGCAGAGCAGGACGCCGAACCAGACCAGGTTGACGTCGAGCGCCTTCGCCACCGGCACCAGCATCGGCACGACGATGAAGGCGATCTCGAAGAAATCGAGGAAGAAGGCAAGGAAGAACACGAACAGGTTGATGAAGATCAGGAACCCGGCCCGACCGCCCGGCAGGTCGGACAGGATGTGCTCGATCCACTTGCCGCCGTTGACGCCCTGGAACACTAGGCTGAACACCGTCGCGCCGATCAGGATAAACATCACCATGGCGGTGATCCGCATGGTGGAGTCCATCGCGTCCCAGGTCAGGGTCCAGGTGAGGCGACGACGCAGCGCGGCGAGCGCCATGGCGCCGACCGCGCCCATGGCGCCGGCCTCCGTCGGGGTGGCGAGGCCCATGAAGATCGTGCCGAGGACGAGGAAGATCAGCACGACCGAGGGCACCATGCCCCACAGCACCTTGCCGATCAGCGGCCAGCCCTTCAGCGTGCGTGCCTCCGGGGGCAGGGGCGGCATCTTCCCCGGCCGGACCACCGCCACCCCGGCGATGAACAACACGAACAAAAAGAGCTGGAGGAAGGAGGGGCCGATCGCCCCGAGATACATGTCCCCGACCGACACGCCGAGCTGGTCGGCGAGCACAACGAGGACGAGGGAGGGCGGAATCACCTGGGTGATGGTGCCGGACGCCGCGATGACGCCGGTGGCGATGCGCATGTCGTAACCGTAGCGCATCATCACGGGCAGCGAGATCATGCCCATGGCGATGACGGAGGCGGCGACGGTGCCGGTGATGGCGCCGAGGATCGCGCCGACGAAGATCACCGCGTAGGCCAAGCCCCCGGGCACGGCGCCGAAAAGCTGGCCCGTGCCGTCGAGGAGATCTTCGGCCAGGCCCGAGCGCTCCAGGATCACGCCCATGAAGGTGAAGAACGGGATCGCGAGCAGGAGCTCGTTCGACATGATCCCGAACACCCGGTAGGGCAGGGCCTGCAGGAACGAGACCGAGAAGTAGCCGAGTTCGATGGCGATCACGCCGAAGAACAGGCCCAAGGCCGCGAGCGAGAATGCGACGGGGAAGCCGACCAGCAGGAACACGATCAGCCCGGCGAACATGGCGGGCGCGGTCAGGCCGTAGGTCAGCATCGGGGCGGGGCTCGGTCCCTCGGGGCGAGGCAGTCGGACAGGCCTCTCACTGGAGCGGCTTCTCGTAGGCCACGAGCTCGACCTCGGCCGTCTCGCCCCTCAGGGCGGCGACGCGCTTGATGAGCTCCGACACGCCCTGGAGGGCGAGCAGCGCGAAGCCCAAGGGGAGGAGCATCTTCACGGGCCACAGGAGAAGGCCGCCGGCATTCGACGAGTGCTCCCCCGAGCGGAAGCTCAAGAGGAAGAAGGGCCAGGCGAGATAGAGGATGAAGAGGATGGCGGGGAAGTAGAAGAACACGAAGCCGATCACGTCAATCCAAAGCTTCGCCCGCTCGGAACGCGAGCCGTAGAACAAGTCGACCCGCACGTGCTCGTTGAGCTTCAGCACGTAGGCCGCGCCGAGCAGGAAGATGCCGGCGAACAGCTGCCACTGGATCTCGAGCCAGGCGTTCGAGGAGGCGCTGAACAGGTAGCGCGAGACGGCGTTCCCGGCGCTGATCAGGCAGGCGAAGAGCACCAGCCAGGACGCGACCTGGGCGACCCGTCGGTTGAGCGCGTCGATCCCGTGCGAGAGCTGAACCAGAGGATGCATGTCGTCCGACCATCCGCCCGCTCGTTCTTATTATTGCGGCGCATGGCTGGCATGTCACCTTCGAATGGCCGGTTCCGCGCTGGTATCGCATCGCCCGCGACGAGACAAGTTTCGTCGCGTCACGACGGCGTGTCGGCGAGGGCGGTCTTCTTGGCCGGGACGCCGCCGGCCCCTTCGACCTCGCCGTCCCGAAGGGCATGGA
>DASQTM010000311.1:0-3254 GCA_035641875.1 Microvirga sp.
AGGAGGTCTATTCCTTCATCCTGAGCCGGGTCCGGGCCAACCGGGGGCTTTTCGTCTAAGGCGTCTTCCCGCCGTCATTCTGGGCTCCGCTGCGCAGGGGTGACCGGGGGAGAGCCCCCAGGGGAGGAGCAGGCGCAGACAGCCCTCCTCCGTCTCGGACAGGCCTGAGATGGGCTTTGCTGGCGCAGCTCGGCGGTGCGCGCACCCTCCTCCCCCTTGTGGGGAGGAGATGGAAGTGGGGGTGTGAGCGATAGCCTATGGGGGTCCGGCACTAGCACCCCCACGCTGGCCCTCCCCACAAGGGGGAGGGAAAAGAGGGCGCGGCTCCGAGCCAGGGATTCCCTTTTGCGGGACTGCGTCCCGACCCTCCGCTTCGCTCCGGCCGGACCGGTCCAAAGGACCAGCAGAATGACAGGAGCGTCGACGGGCCCTTTCGACCGCTCGGGCTTCACGCAGGCGCGTGAAGGCACTAAGTCTGGCTGAAGCGAAAACCCATGGAGACCGGAATGCCCTCCAAGCTCGACCAATTGCGCGCCATGACGGTCGTCGTCGCCGATACGGGCGACCTCGAGGCGGTGCGCCGCCTCAAGCCCCAGGACTGCACCACCAACCCGACCCTGCTGCTCAAGGCGGCCGAGACCCCGGCCTACGGCCATATCATCGACGAGGCCCTCGCCTGGGGCCGCTCTAAAGGAGGAACGCAGGAGGGCGTGGTGGCGGCCATCTGCGACCGGCTCGCGGTGGCGTTCGGGGCCGAGCTCGCCGGCATCGTGCCGGGCCGGGTCTCGACGGAGGTGGATGCGGACCTCTCCTTCGACACCGAGGCTACGCTGGAAAAGGCCCGCGCCATCATCAAGGGCTATGAGGAGCGCGGCATCGGGCGCGAGCGCATCCTGGTCAAGATCGCCGCCACCTGGGAGGGCATCCGCGCCGCGGAAGCGCTCCAGGCGGAGGGCATCGACTGCAACCTCACGCTCCTGTTCTCCGAAGCGCAGGCGCAGGCCTGCGCGGAGGCTGGCGTGTTCCTGATCTCGCCCTTCGTCGGGCGCATCCTCGACTGGCACGTGAAGGCGGGGGGCGGGCCTTATACGGGCGAGACCGATCCGGGCGTGCTGTCCGTGCGCAGGATCTATGCGTCCTACAAGGCGCAGGGCATCGGGACCGTGGTGATGGGCGCGTCCTTCCGCAACATCGGGGAGATCGAGGCGCTCGCCGGCTGCGACCGGCTGACGATCTCGCCCGCGCTCCTCGACGAACTCGCCAAGGACGAGGGCAGCCTGCCGCGCAAGCTCTCGCCCGACGCCGTCGACAGGATTCCGGCCCCGCCGCGCACGGACGAGAAAGGCTTCCGCTACGCCCTCAACGAGGACGCCATGGCCACCGAAAAGCTCGCCGAGGGCATCCGCTCCTTCGTGAAGGACCTGCGCGGCCTGAGAACCCTTGTCGCCAAAAGGCTGGAGAGCAAGGAGGCGGCCTGACGCCTCCCTGCCGTTGCTGGGGCCAGTTCAGCGATTGTCCGGCCGGCTTCTCACCGCCTGAAGTCCTTGCCGCGTGGTGCGGTAGGGGCTGCCGTCCGAGGACGCGATGAGCCCTTTCCGGCGCAGGGCCTTGAACAGGTTCAGGGTGCAAAGCGAGAGCAGCCATCCCTCGCGGGTGAGACATTCGATGGTGGAGATGCGGCCGCCGTCGTCCTTGAAATGACGAATGACGCCGCCCTGGGCGAGCACGTGGAGCACGCGCTGCCCGTTGCGTGAAACGTTCACGGGAAATACCTGAGCTTTGAAGATAGTCGGAGAGGGCGCGCGCCTGCGCGTTCGGCTTTTGGATCAGCCGTCGCCCGCCATATCGCTGGCGGGCCTTACCGGGACTCGGTCTCTCTGCGCATCAAAGCTCCAGGGGAACAACGCCCACGCTTATAAGGGCCGTCGGGCGGCGGCGTCAATGAGGCGCCCGAAGCGGTACAAGGCTAGCAATGCAACCCATACCTGCTTTTGAATTCGGCCGCTTCGGCAGCCGGACGGCCTGCCATCAGAGCGCAGGTCGTATAGTTGCCGTACATGGCCGAGCCTTTCAGATACATCCAATCCACGATGTCGGCTCGTCTGAAGACCACGGTCTGGCCGTGTTTGACGTTCCGGACGTAGGTCGGCCGGTTGGAAACCGTACCCTCGAAGCGATTCCGGTTTTCCCGAAACGGCGTGATCCAGAAATACTCGGTATGCCCACCCTGGCGCACCGGGATCTTCACCGCAAAGCCCTGCTCGTCGGAGCCGGGATTCCTGGCGCTCTTCAAGAACCCGTCGAGTTCCGAGCGCGCCCGTGCAAAGGCCTGCCTCATCGCGGGATTGCCCCTCGGCGTCAGCACGGCTTCGCCGCGCCGCGCCGTCTCGGTCATCGTCGGCGAGGCGAGGCCTGGCCCTCCCATCATCAGAGTTCCTCCGATCGTCAGGGCACCGAGAGTTCCCACAACAACAGCGCACAACCTGGCCATGATCATCACCACGCTTCGGCCCAGGAAGGGATCGACGGCGTGCATGGGCTGGGCCTCAGCCTCTGGTCTTGCGCCGGCGGACGCGGGCAATCGCATCCGCAACATTATCATGTGTCATGAAACGGTCCCGTCAATGGCCGGCGCTTGTGCAAGCTGGCAGAAGCAGGGCGTCCTTCGGCTCGGAGGTTCGCGGGAACAGCCTCAGCCCTGGCCCGCCAGCGCCTTCTCGCGGATCGCCGAGAGCGACATGGACGGCGTGATCGCTTCCGGGTCGAGGAGGCAGTGCAGGATCGCCGGTCGGCCCGAGGCGAGGGCGCGCTCCAGGGCGGGGGCGAAGTCCTCCGTGCGCTCCACGCGCTCCCCGTGGCCGCCGAAGGCCCGGGCATAGGCGGAAAAATCCGGGTTCTTGAGCAGGGTGGCCGAGACGCGGCCGGGATATTCCCGCTCCTGGTGCATGCGGATCGTGCCGTACATGCCGTTGTCCAGGAGGATCACCAGGATCGGCAGATCGTATTGCACGGCCGTGGCGAATTCCTGCCCGTTCATGAGGAAGTCGCCGTCGCCCGCAAACACCACCACGGGGCTGTGCGGCTGCACGCGCTTGGCGGCCACCGCCGCCGGCACCCCGTAGCCCATGGAGCCGGACGTGGGGGCAAGCTGCGTCCCGTATTTCCGGAAGGGCCAGAACCGGTGAACCCACGTGGCGAAGTTGCCCGCGCCGTTGCAATAGATCGTCTCGGCCGGAAGCGTCTCGCGCAGGTGC
>DASQTM010000312.1:0-3968 GCA_035641875.1 Microvirga sp.
GGCAATGCGGTCGAGAAGGGCGACCGTCAAGGCCCGCCATTCCACAACGATCTGCGAATCCACCGCATGGGAGCGGCCCGCATCGGCCGGATCCTTGAGGGCGAGCACGCCCGCATCGAGGAAAAGCCCGCCGTTGCGGTATTCGGGCAGGCCCGTGAGCCCATCGATGTCCACCACCGTGAAGCCGGCCCATTCGAGGGGCTCGATGAGGGAATAGGACAGCCATTGGGACAACTTGTGGAAGGGGATCAGGCCCCGTGTGGCGTCCGGCGCCTCCACCAGGGGATGCCGCCAGGTATCGCCGAGATCGACTCCGCTTAAGCTGATGCGGCCGGGCCAGATCGGCCCGAGCCAGGTGAGCAGCGCCTCGAGGATCGAGGTCGCCCGGATGCGGTCCCCCTCGGCGGTGGCCGCGATCACGTCGAAGAGGCCGCCGGGGCGCGGATCGTCCTCCTGGCCGAAGATGTCCGGATTCGTCGCGACCGTGCGGCCCAGGCGGTTGAGGAGCGAGGCCCGGCCTTCGAGCCCCACGAGGGGATTGCCGGGGCCAGCCTGGAAGCCGGCCGCAAGATCCTCCGCCGTGAGGGTCAGCAGGGCGCCTGCATCGACCCGGAACGGGTTCTCGGGCCTGCCGGAGAACGCGCCGCTCACGAACATGTCGAAGCTCGCCACCGCCAGGCCCTCGGAGCGGGCGTAGGTCTCGCCGGTGCGGCCCTCCTCGTAGCGCCATTGTGGGCCGGCGCCCGCATCGAGCAGGACCGACACGATGGCGAGGTCGAAGGCTGCGCGAGCCATATCGGCGGCGCTGCCCCAGGAGGCGCCGTGCATCACCGCCTCCCACCGGTTGTGATCGCCGGCCGAGAAATGACGCCAGCGGGCGTGGAAGGGAATGTCCAGGGAGGGATAGGCCTCGCGGATCGTGGCCACCACCTCGACGGCGCAAGGCTCCAGGCGGTCGAGATCGACGGTGAAATGCTGGAGCCGGCCCGCAAGGCCGTGCGCCAGGATCTGATGCGCTCGCTCGCGCACCGCCGCGGCGGACAGGAGGCTGCGGGCGGCTTGTGTATCGGGGGAAAGGTCAGGCTGGTCCGTCACGCAGGGGCTCCGGCGTTCTCCATGGGAGAAGCGAATAGCATAGGTCGCGGCCTGCCCAGCATCCCTGTGGGCAGCCGTTTTCGGGGAAGGGTTAAAAGCGCTCCAGGTCGCGGCCCTTCACCTGCCCCAGCTCGGAGGCGTCCGGCGCTCCTTCGGGGGTGTAGTAGCCTGCGGCCTTCTTGGCCTCGATCTCCACCTGCGCGTCCGGCGGCACCAGCTCCGCCGGGATCGGCACCCGCTCCACCACCTCGATGCCGGAACCTGCGATGGCGTCGTACTTCATGTTGGACATGGACATGAGCCGGTCGATGCGGCGTATGCCGAGCCAGTGCAGCACGTCGGGCATGAGCTGCTGGAAACGGGCGTCCTGGACGCCGGCCACGCATTCGGTGCGCTCGAAATAGGTGGCCGCCGAATCGCCGCCCTCCTGCCGCTTGCGGGCGTTGTAGACCAGGAACTTGGTGACTTCGCCCAGAGCCCGGCCTTCCTTGCGGTTATAGGCGATCACGCCCACGCCGCCCCCTTGCGCCTCCCGCACGCATTCCTCGATGCCGTGCACGAGGTAGGGCCGGCAGGTGCAGATGTCCGAGCCGAACACGTCCGAGCCGTTGCACTCGTCGTGCACGCGGCAGGCGATCCGGGTCTTTTCGTCGCTCAGGCGGCTCACGTCGCCCATCACGTAGACCGTGGTGTTGCCGATGGGCGGCAGGAACACGCTCATGTCGGGACGGGTGACCAGTTCCGGGAACATGCCGCCGGTCTGCTCGAACAGGGTGCGGCGCAACTCGCCCTCGGAGCAGCCGAAGCGCTCCGCGATGCCCGGCAGGTGCCAGACCGGATCGACGGCGATCTTGGTCACCGAGATGTCGCCGGAATCGTGCAGCACGCCGCCATCGGCCTTGAGGCGCTTCAGCCCCATGGCGGAGAGGATCTCCGGCATGTTGAGGCGCGCCTTGGTGACGGCGATGGAGGGGCGGACATCCAAGCCGCCGGCGATCTCGCTATGGAAGATCTGCCCGACCATATGGCCCCAGGGGTCGAGGGACACGATCTTGCCCGGCTCGCACCATTGCGGATAGGGGCCGATCTCGGCGGTGGGATGGGTGTTGTGAAGGTCCGGCCGCGCCAGGGGGTTGAGCGCCCGGGCGGAGATCGCCAGCGCCCTGTAGAGCGAATAGGAGCCGCCATGGGCCCCGATCACGTTGTGGTCGGCCGGATTGGTGACGGTGCCGATGACCGGCCCGCGCTCCTTCGGATCCTTGGCGCCCCACTTGATGGGATGGCGGATGGTGGCCGCATTCGGCTCGGGGTGAGAGGTGAGCCGAATATGGGTCGAGCGGTTAGGCGAGTTCATGAATGATCTTCCACGCGAGAACGGGAAGACTCCCCACAGATCGTCCGGAGAGCCTCCTTAACGATCTATGGAAGAGTGGTGCAAAGTTGCGGTGGCGTCAATGGCTGGGGGTTTGGGAGCTTGGCCGTGAGTACCGCGCCGCTTTATCCCTCCCCCTTGCGGGGAGGGGTGGAGGTGGTACGGCCGGGTGAGTGCGTGGGTGAAAGGCGCTGTATGAACTTTTGAGCCTTCCACTCGAAGCGGAGAGTTCTGACTGTTCGATCCCCACCCGGCGCTTCGCGCTCACCCTCCCCGCAAGGGGGAGGGAAGGGCGCACGGAGCATAATGACGGCCGGTCAAAGCCAAGGCGTGCCCTTGCCGGCCTGAGCCACCCCCAGATGCGCCAGCACGCTGGCCCCGATATCGGCAAAGCTCCTGCGCCGCCCGAGGCTGCCCGGGTTCACCGCCGGTCCGAGGCTGAGGATTGGCACGTTCTCCCGGGTGTGGTCGGTGCCGTGCCAGGAGGGGTCGTTGCCGTGGTCGGCGGTGATGATGACGAGGTCGCCCGCGCTCAAGGCGGCCTCGATCTCAGGGATGCGCCGGTCGAAGGCCTCCAGGGCGGCGGCGTAGCCCGGGATGTCGCGGCGGTGGCCGAATTCGCTGTCGAAATCGACCAGATTGGCGAAGACGAAGCCCCCGTCGGGCAGGCCCCGCATCACCTCGATGGCGGCGGACAGGCAGGCGTCGTTGCCATGGGGCTTGATCTCCCGGCCGGTGCTGCGATGGGCGAAGATGTCGCCGATCTTGCCCACGGTGACGACGGCGCGGCCCGCCTTCGTGAGGGTGTCGAGGATCGTGTCCGAGGGCGGGGGCGTGGCGAAATCCTTGCGGTTGCCCGTGCGCTTGAAGCCGTTTTCCGGCGAGCCCACGAAGGGGCGGGCGATGACGCGGCCGATCCTGTACTTGTCGCAGAGTTCGCGCCCGATCCGGCACAAGTCGTAGAGCCGCTCAAGGCCGAAGGTCTCCTCATGCGCGGCGATCTGCAGCACGCTGTCGACGGAGGTGTAGCAGATCGGCCGGCCGGTCCGCATATGCTCGGCCCCGAATTCGTCGATGATCGCGGTGCCGGAGGCATGCCGGTCGCCCAGGATGCCGGGAAGCCCCGCCTTTTCGATGAGCGCCGCCGTGAGTTCGGTCGGAAAGGTCGGAACCGCGTTGGGGAAATACCCCCAGTCGAAATCCACCGGAACGCCCGCGATCTCCCAATGGCCGGACGGGGTGTCCTTCCCCTTGGAGGTTTCGACCCCATAGCCCCAGGCCCCCTCCACGGGACCCGGAGGCGCAAGGTTCGGCGGCATCTGCCCCGTGGAGGCTTCGCAGGCGAGGCCGAGGCCCAGAGCCGTCAGATGCGGCAGATGGAGCGGCCCCTGGCGCAAACCCTCCCGGTCGCCCCGGCCCGCGGCGCAGCCTTCGGCGATATGCCCCACCGTGTCGGCGCCCACATCCCCGTAGACATCCGCATCCTCCGCCCCGCCGATAC
>DASQTM010000313.1:0-2407 GCA_035641875.1 Microvirga sp.
TATCGGCCTTGCACTTGAGCGATCGAGGGTAGAGTTCTGACTTTCCGACCCCCACCCGGCGCTTCGCGCTCACTCTCCCCGCAAGGGAGAGGGAAGAGCGCGCCTCATCCTGCACGCGATCCCCTTCCCTCGCTGCGCTCGCAGGTCCGATCCAAAGGATCGGCAGGATGACACTAGACTCGACACCAACAGTGTCATTCCCGGCCGGAGGTGACGAAGTCACTGCAGGGGAAGGGAATCCACTCACACTCGACGCCCTCAATTTCCTGCCGCCATGACCGCGGCCGCTAGAACGTCATCGCGGCCGCGTTGATGATGCCGGCCGAGAGGGAAGCGGCGCCGAGGAAGAGGGCGGCGGCCATTTCGCCGGCGGCGATGCGCTGGGACAGGTTCGGCATCACGAGCCGCACGAGCCAGTAGACCAGGATCTGCACCGCGAGCGCCACGAGACCCCAGACGAGGCAGTCGACGATGCTGTTGGCATGAACGATGGCGCTCGCCAGTGGCAACGCGAAGCCCACGAGGCTGAAGCCCAGCGCCGTGGCCGCCGAGATCACGTTCTGGCGGATCAGGGCGAATTCGTTGTGCATGGTCGCAAGGGTATAGAGGGCGAGGTACAGCGCCACCAGCACGGTCGCCACGGCGAAATAGATCAGGAATTCGGGCAAGCCCGTCAGAGAAGTGGCCACGATTCATCCCCCGGATGCGCTTTTCAAAAGCGCTTGTTGAGTCGCGGCCGAATACTACGTCGGCTCGAACGCAATCGCGACGCCAAAAGCGGCGCTGGCGGGCACCACGAGGCGGCTGCCGATGTGCTGGTAGGAAATCTCCGCCGCGTCGAGCCATCTCGCCTGGAGCCCGATGTCCTCGACGCGGACGCCGAAGGCCACGAAGGACGGCTGATCCAGCTCCGCCTCGACGGAGCCGTAGTTCTCCGCGGCATCGTCCGGCGTCAGCACATGGAGATGCGCGTCCGCCAGAGGATAGGACAGATCGTCCGAATCGGGGCTTTGGGGCTCGGCGCCCGTGAAGGCGGTCAGGAAAGCCTCATGGCGCGCCGGGTCCGGAGCGGCCAAGGCCACGGAGCCGATGGCCAGCGCCTTGTTGTCGTGCTGCTGGAATTCGCGATTCCAGAAGTTCTCCGGAAAATGCTGCTGGCAGACGAAGAAGCCCGCGCGGGGGGCGCTTTCATCCGCCGCGAAGGCCAGGGTGAAGGCCACCCTGGTCTCGCTGCCGTCCGGTCTGCGCCCGGTGCGCTCGAAATGGAACGGCCCGAAGGAGCCGATGCCCCGCTTGGCGAAAAGGCGGGCATCCCCTTCGGCGTCGCTGCTGTCGAGAACCAGCATCGCCAGACCTTCGCGATGCTGCAGGTAGTCCCGCACGAAAGCCCCGAAGCTGAAGGAGCCGGCGGCGTGGGGAGGAAGATCAGCCCCCTCCCCCAGGGCGATCAGCTCGATGAAGGAGCCGGAAAGCTGGATGATCCGGTTCTCGGTGCCCCAGGGATGGCGGTTGCGGGCGCCGACCTGAAAGCCGAGGTTCCGATAGAAGGCCGCCGCCCCTTCGAGATCGTGAACGGCGACGACGAGGTGATCGATCCGGCGGGTCATGGCGCTCCTTCCTCTGCGCCGCGCCCGGAGGAGGCCCCGGGCAAAGCGGTCGAGGTTAACATCAAACCAGCCGGCTTTGCTCCACGGCCGCGTGGATGAAGCTGCGGAACAAGGGGTGCGGCTCGAAGGGACGCGATTTCAGCTCCGGGTGATACTGGACGCCGATGAACCAGGGATGGTCCTCGTATTCCACGATCTCCGGCAGAACCCCGTCTGGCGACACGCCCGAGAAGCGCAGGCCCTTCGACTCCAGCTTGTCCCGGTAGGACATGTTGACCTCGTAGCGGTGCCGGTGGCGCTCGGAGATTTCCGTGCCGCCATAGATCTCAGCCACCTTGCTGCCCTGCTCCAGCGAGGCCTGGAACGCGCCGAGGCGCATGGTGCCGCCGAGGTCGCCGCCTGCCGTGCGCTTCTCCAGCTCGTTGCCGCGCAGCCACTCGGTGAGAAGGCCCACCACAGGCTCGGGGGTCGGGCCGAATTCGGTGGAGCTGGCGTCCTTGATTCCGGCGAGCGACCGGGCCGCCTCCACCACCGCCATCTGCATGCCGAAGCAGATGCCGAAATACGGCACCTTGCGCTCGCGGGCGAACTGCGCCGCCCGGATCTTGCCCTCGGCGCCGCGCTGGCCGAAGCCGCCCGGCACCATGATGCCGTGAATCCCTTCCAGGAACGGGGCCGGATCCTCGTGCTCGAAGATCTCGCTTTCGATCCATTCCAGGTTCACCTTCACCTGGTTGGCGATGCCGCCGTGGTGCAACGCCTCGATCAGCGACTTATAGGCGTCCTTGAGGCCGGTATAC
>DASQTM010000314.1:0-2623 GCA_035641875.1 Microvirga sp.
CCGCCTGTTCATCGGCTCCGAGGGGACGCTCGGCATCGTCACCGAAATCACCCTGAGGCTGCAAGGCATCCCGGAGGCGATTTCGGCGGGGATCTGCCCGTTCCCGTCCGTAAAGGCGGCCTGCGACGCCGTGATCATGACGATCCAGTCCGGCATCCCGGTCGCCCGCATCGAGCTCCTGGACGAGTTGCAGGTGAGGGCGGTCAATCTCCATTCCAAGCTCACCCTGCCGGAAAGCCCCCTGCTGCTGCTGGAATTCCACGGCACCGAGGCGGGAGTGCAGGAACAGGCGGAGCGCTTCGGCGACATTGCGGCGGAGTTCGGCGGCGGCCCCTTCGACTGGGCCACGAAGCCGGAGGAGCGCACGCGTCTCTGGCAGGCCCGGCACGACGCCTACTGGGCGGCCAAGGGTCTGCGGCCGGGCGCCCAGTCGGTGGCGACGGACGTGTGCGTGCCGATCTCCCGCCTTGCGGAATGCGTCGACGAGACGAAGCGGGACATCTTGGAGATCGGCCTGATCGCTCCCATCGTCGGGCATGTGGGCGACGGCAATTTCCACGTTCAGCCTCTCGTGGACATGGACAACCCGGCGGAGGTGGAGGCCTGCGAGGCCTTCGTGGACCGCTTGGTGAAGCGGGCGCTCGCCATGGAGGGCACCTGCACCGGCGAGCACGGAATCGGCCAGAAGAAGATGAAATATCTCGAGCTCGAGCATGGGCCGGCCGCTCTCGACCTCATGCGCGTCTTGAAACAGGCCATCGACCCTCACAACATCATGAATCCGGGCAAGATCGGCACCCTTTGACCCGGAAGACATTGAATGGCTCTCCCGCTTCCCCTGTCCTTGGGGTAGAGAGAGCCCCCATCAGAAACGGAGAGAAGGCAGCCTCTTGCGCGATATCCTGACGATCATCGCATCCATCGTGATCCTTGTTCTGGCGGTGGCCGTCGCTGCGCCTCCCTTCATCGATTGGGAAGCCCACCGCGACACCATCGACGGGATGATCTCGCGCGCGTCCGGCACGCAGGCCCGGACCGAAGGACGCATCAGGATCCGCCTTCTGCCGGAGCCCAGGATCCGGCTCGACCGTCTCAGCCTTGGCGGCAGGACGCCGGATTCCCCCAGCTTGTCCGCCGAGATGGTGCGGGCCGAGGTGGCCCTCATGCCGCTTCTGCAGGGCAATGTGCGGTTCACCGAAACCCAGATCGGCCGGGCCGATATCCGCGTTCCCGTGGCGTCCGATGGGAGCTGGCGCATGCCGTCCGATCTGCTCTCGGGAAGCGGGCGAAGCCGCGAATGGGCCATCGAAAATCTCAGCGTGGCCCACCTCATCCTCACGACCCAGATGTCCAGCACGGGGCGCACCGATCAGCTCTACGCGCAGGGCGTCCAGATCGAGGGCCAGAAGCTGATCGGGCCGTGGCGCGTGGAAGGCGCCACCGCGGGCGTTCCCTTCAGGCTGCTCACGGGGGAGCTGGGCGAGGACAAGAGCGTCCAGGTCAAGCTGTCCGGGGGCGGCGACGTTTACCCGCGCTTCGATCTCGATGCGCGGCTTGCCCTCGACGAGGGCAGCGGGGGCACGACCGCTCCGCAGATCTCGGGCAAGGCCAAGGTTCTGTTCGGGCCTCCGGCCCAGGTCGCCGCCGCCGGCATTCCGATCCCGATTACGGTCGAATCCGAGTTCAAGACGCAGGACGGGGCCGTTCAGCTGGACAAGGTCAGCCTCGAGGCCGGAGAGGGCGGCGCGAGCCTCCGGATGACCGGCGAGGGACGGATCCGGCTCAATGACCCGCGCATTTCCCTGAAGCTCCAGGGGCGACGGCTCGATGCCGACAGCTTCATCCTGTCCTCGAACGGACAGGACTTCAAAACCCGCCTCCAGCAATGGTCCCTGCCGCCGATCAAGGTTCCGGTCGACCTCGACCTCACCCTCGACAGCATCGGCCTGGCTCAGGACGATCTCTCGAACGCCAATCTCCGCCTCTCCCTCGATCGCGGGCGAGCGCGGGTCGAGCGCATCGAATTCACCGCTCCCGGCGAGACGCGGGTGGCCCTCGAAGGCGAGCTCGGCCTGACCACCCAGGGGGGCATCAGCGGAAAGGTGGCGCTGGCGTCCAAGGCCTCCGACCGCCTCGCCCGCTATCTGGCTCGCCTGAAGATCAACTCCCCGTTCCTGCGGGTTCTCGACGGCCGCCCCTTCGAAGGGTCCTCGGACTTCGCCTTCGCCAACCCGGTTCTGTCCTTCAACCGCCTGCGGGTGAAGACCGGCGACGCCATCATGAGCGGGAACCTGCGCTATACCGCCCCGGAACCGGATTTCCGCGGCAAGCTGGAGGCGCAGCTCGCCATCCAGAACTTGAATCTCGATCAGCTCCCCCAGGTCTCCAGCGTCTTCGAGGCGACCCAGAACCTCGATGTGGGCTTCATCCTGGATGCGCGGGGCGTCAGCGCCGGCAGCAGCCCGGCCACCGGCCGGATCTCGGCGCGCATCCTGTCCGACGGCCGGGCTCTGCTGGTGGAGTCCCTCGACATCGTCGATCTGGCGGGGGCCAATGCCCGCGTGAGCGGGCGCATCGCGCCGGACGGTTCCGGCCGGATTACCGGCAGGGTCACGGCGCCGCG
>DASQTM010000315.1:0-6016 GCA_035641875.1 Microvirga sp.
GGAGACCGGGAACGCGGCTGATCCTTCAGCGTCGCGTCCCCAAAGCCATTTCGCAGACGTTCAGGGGCTTGACCCCGAGAGAAAGCGGGCCTCCCATGCGCGGATTCATCCGAGCCCCTCAGAACTTCCTATCCGGAATTGCTTTGATCGCCCTTGCGGCCTTCGCTGTCTGGGCCATCAGGAACCTGTCGCAGGGCACGCTCACCTCCATCGGACCGGCCATGCTGCCGCGCTGGGTCGCGGTCGGCGTCGGATTGTGCGGCGTCATCCTCGTGATCGCATCCTTTTTCGAAGACGGAGCGCCGCTGGAGCGGTGGAGCGTGAGGGGGCCGCTTTTCGTGTGCCTTGGGATGCTAGCCTTCGCCATCGGGATCGGCAGCTTCGGCTTCCTAGTGGCGGCGCCCCTTGCGATGGTGATTTGCGGTTTCGGCAGCAACGAGGTGCGGTGGAAGGAGCTTCTGATTTTCGCCCTCGCCCTGACGGCGTTCTGTATCGGCCTCTTCCGCTACGCGCTGAACCAGCCGATCCCCGTGCTTATTCTGCCCGGCTTCTCCATCGAGATCTGACCTGCGATGTTCGACTTCGTATCCAATCTCGGTTTCGGGCTCGGCGTGGCGCTCTCGCCGACAAACGTCGCCCTCTGCTTCGCCGGATGCCTCCTCGGCACGTTGGTGGGCGTGTTGCCGGGCGTGGGGCCGATTGCGACCATCGCGATCCTGCTCCCCATTACCTTCGGGCTTGAGCCGGTCAGCGCCCTCATCATGCTCGCGGGCATCTATTACGGCGCCCAGTACGGCGGCTCCACCTCGTCGATCCTGCTGAACATTCCGGGTGAATCGAGCGCCGTGGTCACGGCCCTCGACGGGCACCAGATGGCCCGAAAGGGAAGGGCGGGCATCGCACTCGGGATTGCGGCGATCGGCTCCTTCTTCGCCGGCACTGTCGCCACAGTGGTGATCGCGGCTCTCGCCGGTCCGCTCACGGAGGTCGCTCTCGTGTTTGGCCCGGCCGAGTATTTCTCGCTCATGGTCATGGGCCTCGCCTTTGCGGTGGTGCTCGCCCGCGGGTCCATCATCAAGGCGATCGCCATGATCCTGGTCGGCATCCTGCTCTCGACCATCGGGCCGGACCTGACGACGGGCCAGAGCCGCATGACCTTCGGCTTCTCTTGGCTGGCGGACGGCCTCGACATTGCGATTCTCGGCATGGGGCTCTTCGGCATTGCCGAGGTGTTCCGGAACCTGGAGACCGTCGAGCACCGCGATGTCGTGAAGGGCACCATCGGCCGGCTGCTGCCGGGCCGCAAGGAACTCCGCCAATCCGCCATGCCGATCCTCCGGGGCACATTGCTCGGCGGCATCCTCGGGATTCTTCCTGGCAACGGAGCGGTGCTCGGGCCTTTCGCATCATACACCCTTGAGAAGAAGCTGGCGGACGATCCCCGCCGCTTCGGCCAAGGCGCCATCGAGGGCGTAGCGGGCCCGGAGAGCGCCAACAACGCGGGCGCACAGACCTCGTTCATCCCGCTTCTCACATTGGGCATTCCGCCCAACGCCGTAATGGCCCTGATGGTAGGCGCCATGACCATCCACGGCATCGTGCCGGGGCCGCAGGTGATGACCAAGATGCCCGAGCTCTTCTGGGGGCTGATCGCCTCCATGTGGGTGGGCAACCTTATGCTGCTCATCATCAACCTGCCGCTGATCGGGCTTTGGGTGCGCCTCCTGAAGGTGCCCTATCGGCTGATGTTCGTGGGGATCATGATCTTCTGCTGCATCGGCGTTTACTCCCTCAACCGGGAGGTCGCGGACGTTATCATCCTGATGGTGCTGGCCCTCGTCGGCTATACCCTGGTGAAGTTCAACTTCGAGCCGGCGCCCCTCACGCTCGGCTTCGTGCTCGGCCGGATGATGGAGGAGAGCCTGCGCCAGGCTCTCATCATATCGCGCGGCAATCCCATGACGTTCGTCGAGCGGCCGATCAGTGCGGTTCTGTTGATTGTCGCGGTCCTGATGCTGGCGGTCGCCATTCTGCCGAAGATTCGGCAGGGCCGAGACGCGGTGTTCGTCGAATAGCTCTGCTCCCGCGGCGATGCGCCTCTGCTGCTGGAGCAGCCCTCCCATTGGAATTGTCGGAGCTCATGATGACCTATCCCACACCCCAGCCTGCCGCCGTCTCGAACGAGATGTGGGGGAGTGATGTCGTTGCGCAGACGGTTCGGGCTCTCGGCTACCGCTACATCTCGCTTGTTCCTGGCGCGAGCTTCCGCGGCCTGCACGACAGTCTGGTGAACCATCTCGGCAATACCGATCCCCGCATGATCGTCTGCCTGCACGAGGAGCACGCCGTGTCGATCGCGGACGGCTATTCGCGGGTTGCCGACGAGCCCATGGCGGTGGCGCTCCATTCCAATGTCGGCCTCATGCACGCCACCATGACGATCTTCAACGCCTGGTGCGACCGCCGCCCCATGCTGATTCTCGGCGCAACCGGCCCCATGGACGCCCATAAGCGGCGGCCCTGGATCGACTGGATCCACACCGCCCAGGATCAGGCATCGCTCATCCGGCCCTACATCAAGTGGGACAACCAGCCGGCCTCCCCGGAAGCCGCAGTCGAGGCGGTGCTGCGGGCCGATCAGATCGCCCGCACGAGCCCCTACGGCCCGGTCTATGTCTGCCTTGACGCCGAGATGCAGGAGGGCGCGCTCGAACGGGAAACACGCGTTCCGCCGGTTAACCGCTATCGTCCGGGCGCAGCGCCCGAAGCATCCCATTCCGATGTGCGCGAGACGTGCGACGCTCTGCGCCATGCCAGCTTCCCGGTCATCCTCATCGGACGTGGGGCGCGTGGACAGGCGGAGTGGGATGCGCGGGTGCGCCTGGCCGAGGCCGCGGGCGCGGTCGTGCTGACCACCACCCACAATGCCGCGGCCTTCCCGACCGAGCACCCGGCCCACATCCTCCCGCCCGTGGGCGAGCGACCAACCGACGAGGAGACGCGCCTCCTGCGGCAGGCCGATCTGATCGTCAGCCTCGACTGGCATGACCTCGCCGGCTTCCTGAGTGCGCGCCTGGGCGCTTCGCAGACCCAGGCGCCTACGGGCGCGAAGGTGATCCATTGCTCCCTCGATCGATATATGGCGAATGGCTGGAGCATGGACCACCAGGCCCTGCCGGCCGTGGACCTTCCGGTTCTGGCGCTGCCCGACCGCTTCGTAGCGCAGCTTCTCGACGCACTGGAAGGGCAGGCGCCGCAGGCCATGCGGGCGCCTGAGGGGTTCGGCCACTGGACCGAGGCTCCGCTGCCGGTCCCGACCAAGCGTTTCGGCGCGGAGCAGATGGCCTATACGCTCGCAGAGTTCGCCAAGGCCCGTCCCATCACCTTTGCGCGGCTGTCCTTCGGCTGGCCCCAGCGGGCCTGCCGCTTCCGGTCGCCCCTCGACTTCCTCGGCAAGGACGGCGGCGGCGCCGTTGGAACCGGTCCAGGGCATACGATCGGCGCCGCGCTGGCCCTGCGCGACAGCGGTCGTCTCGTCGTGGGCGTGATGGGGGACGGCGACTACCTGATGGGCGTTAATGCCTTATGGACCGCTGCCAACATGCGCATCCCGCTGCTGATCGTGGTGGCGAACAACCGCTCCTACTACAATGATGAGGTTCATCAGGAGCGTGTGGCGAAGCAGCGTGGCCGGCCCGTCGAAAACAAGTGGATCGGGCAGCGTCTCTCGGACCCGGACGTGGACCTCGTCGCAATGGCAAGGGCGCAAGGCTTTACGGGGGAGGGCCCGGTGCACTCTGCCGAGGAATTGCGATCCGCCTTCGAGCGGGGCGCAGCCATCGTCGAGAGCGGCGGCTGCCACCTGATCGACGCCCGGATCGAGCCTGGCTACTGAGGCGGTCAGGCCAGAGGATTTTCGGCGAAGTGAATCCTCGCCGCCAGAGGATGCGGCACGACACGGAGGGAGCCGATCCCACTGATGTGGAGCGAGCTCTCGCAGAGCAATCGGAGAAAGCCTGCATGACACACAATCTTTCCGTCGGATGCGGCGCCTATGATCGCACCTGGCCGCTGATCGCCAAGACGGTGGCGATCGAAGGGATGTCGCTTTCATGGAATATCCTGCCGCCGGAGGAGGTTTTCCTGCGCGGGATGCTCGGGCGCGAGTTCGACGTGGCCGAGATGTCCTTCAGTTCCTATGTGCTGCAGGTGAGCCGCGGCGAAGCGGCCTACACGGCAATCCCGGTCTTCGTGTCCAAGAAATTCCGCCACGGAGCCATCTATGTGCGCTCTGACGCCGGCGTCAGAGCGCCCGAGGATCTGAGGGGCCGCCGGATCGGCCTGCCGGAGTATCAGCTCACCGCCAACGTCTGGGTGCGCGGGCTCCTGTCCGACGAGTACGGGGTCAGGGCCGAGGATCTTCATTGGGTCATCGGCGGGATCGACGCGCCCGGCCGCGAGGAGAAGATCCCGGTCCAGCTGCCGGACCGGATCAAAACGACGAAGATCGGTCCGGGCGAGACGCTCTGGGAGATGATGACCCGCGGCGAGATCGACGCCATCGTGGCGCCGCGAGCCCCGAAGGCCTTTCTCGCCGGGGATGGCCGCATACGCCGGCTGTTCGAAGACGTGAAGGCCGTGGAGCAGGCCTATTTCCGTAGGACGGGGGTCTTCCCGCCCATGCATATCATCGGCGTCCGCAACGACGTTCTGGAGCGGGACCGCAGCCTCGCCGACAGGCTCTTCGACGGCTTCGAACGTGCGAAGCAGCATGCCGTGCGCGAACTCCGCCAGGTCGCCTACGACTACGCCATGCTCCCCTGGCTCGGCGAGCACCTGCGGGAGACCGAGGCCGTGATGGGAGCCGATTACTGGCAGTACGGTTTCGACAACAACCGATCCGTCATCGAGCAGATGGCGCGCTACTCGCACGAGCAGGGGATCACGCCCCGTCGCCTCGATCCCGCGGAGCTGTTTCTCCCGATCAATCCATCCAACCTCGCACGGGCCTCAACTCGCGGGCCGCTGCAGAAGGAAGGGAGATAGGAGATGTTGGCGCTTTACCATAACGACATGTCGCTTTGCGCTCAGAAGGTGCGCCTGTGCCTCGCCGAGAAGGGTCTGGACTGGGAGAGTCGCCACATGGTGCTGCGCTCCGCCGAGCATCAGCAGCCCTGGTACGTGAAGCTCAATCCGAGAGCCGTCGTGCCGACCCTTATCCATGACGATAAGGTCGTGACCGAGTCGAATGTCATCCTGGAACATCTCGATGAGAGCTTTCCCGAGCCGGCCCTGCGGCCGGCAGATCCCTACGGCCGGGCTCGCATTCGCTTCTGGATCAAGCAATTGGATGAAGACATCCATGATGCCTCCGCGGCCATCTTAAGCTTCGGGATTGCCTTTCGGCACCAGTATATCGAGCGGGGGGAGCTTGGGACCAGGATGCTCGAGCAGATCCCGAACATCTTCAAGCGTGAGCGCCGTCGCGACGTGATCGAGAAGGGACTCCGGTCGATGCATTTCATGATCGCCGTCGAGCGCATGGTGCAGCTGCTCGATGAGATGGAAGCCGCCTTGAGCCAGCATCGCTGGCTCGCCTTGAACGATTATTCCCTGGCGGACGTCGCCTTCACCCCCTACCTCGCACGTCTCGAGCACCTGAATATCCTCGGAATGCTCGGTGACCGCACACATGTTACCCGCTGGTACGAACGCTGCAAGGAGCGCCCCAGCTTTCACGACGCCATCGTGAAGTGGGAGAACCCGGACTACTTGGCCCTCATGCAATCGAAAGGCGGCCTGCACTGGCCGGAGGTCCAGGAGATTATCCGACGTTGCAGGAGAGCCGCTTAACCTGATCGTGATGTGGAGTTCCACACCTAGGCCATTCGTCCATAGATGGCCAACAACAGCTAGCCCAATCCAACAATGAATGTGGAGTAAGGTGAGGGGTGACCCTCAGGCCTGAAAGTCTTACTTTCTAATAACTTAGCAGTGAAGAGTGGCGGAGAGGGGG
>DASQTM010000316.1:0-4815 GCA_035641875.1 Microvirga sp.
GGGACCGCTTTCAGGCCTTGGGCGATTTTGACTTGGAAGCTCACTGGATGGAAGGATCCCGCCGTTTCGCGCAAGAGCTAATCACTCGGCGGGATCCTTGCAACCGTCAGGGCAGGAAGCCCTCAAAAACCATCTGATCCGCGAACTTCTCGGCCCTGGCGCGCTGGTCGGGGTTGCGGACGGTCCAGGCCATGACAGGCAGGTTGCCGAGGGCTTTGCAAAGGTAGGGACCGGCGCAGGGCAGGTCATCCACCTTCCAGGAGACGAATTGCGGCTGCGACTCGGAAAAATGCAGCAGGTTCGACAGCCGGTGCCGCAGTTCCGGGGTCATGAAGCTGTCGGCCTTGGAGGCGTAGGCCAGCTCACCGATGATCCCGCGGGTGATGGAGGGCGCGCTGGTGCGCAGAGTCGCCACCACGAAAGGGTCGAAGGACTTGACCACGAAGGGACCGCGATAATCGCTCAGGATCTCGCAGACCCGTTTGGTCAGCCTCACATCGCCGTTGAACTTGCTCTTGATCTCGACCACCAGCGGCACGCGTCCGGCGATCGTGTCGAGGAACTGGCTGAATGACGGGATCGTGTCGCCGCCCTTGGCGCCGGCGATGCCGATCCCGGTCAGGCTGGAAAGCGTGCGCTCCGCGACCGGGCCCTTGTCGCCCGTGAGGCGGTCGAGCTCGAAATCGTGAAATACGATGGCCTCATTGTCCGCCGTCAGCTGCACGTCGAGTTCGATGGGCAGACCGCGCGCGATGGCGGCCTCCGCAGCCGAGAGGGTGTTCTCGATGACGCCGTTCGCTTTGTCATGAAGGCCGCGATGGGCGATGGGCTTCGCGACGAGCCAGCTTGGAGTGCTCATTGGACCTCGAACATTCCTTCGACTTCGACACAGGCGTCGAGCGGCAATTCCGCCACGCCGATGGTGGAGCGGGCGTGACGTCCGGCATCGCCGAGCGCCTCGACCATCAGGTCGGATGCGCCGTTCATGACCGGTGCGAGCGCCGCGAAAGTGGGAACCGCATTGATGAAGCCGCCGAGGCGTACGCAGCGCACAACCTTGTCGAGATCGCCGACGGCTGCCTTGAGCTGGGCCAGGAGATTGATGGCGCAGAGGCGTGCCGCCTCCTGTCCGGTCTCGGGCGAGACCTCCGCTCCGACCTTGCCCTTGTGTGTGTCTGCCAGCTTGCCGTCCTGGCCGAGGCACAATTGTCCGGAGATGATCACCAGATTTCCCGTCCGAACGAAGGGCACATAGTTGGCCACCGGAGCGGCCGGCGTTGGGAGGGTAATCCCTAAGTCCTGAAGTTTCTTGTCGACTGCGCTCATAGGAGGCCTCAGTTTGTACCAACCGGTCGGGATTTGTGGCGGATGAGCCGGAGAGACGCAAGCCGGAACATTGCCCTGCACGCAGGAGGGGCCTATCTTGGCCGGTAAGGATCTGGAGGATATATGCGTTCCTTGATTGTGGCCTCTGGCCTTTCCATCGCCTTGCTGGCTTCGGCCTCAGCCGAGACGGCGAAGCCTCCGGTGCAGCTCGTTCCGCACAGGGCGATCTACGACCTTTCGCTTCTCCGCTCCGGTGGCTCCAAGGGGATCGACAGCGCCAGGGGAAGGATCGCGATGGAGTTCGGCGGCGACGCCTGCGATGGCTACACATTGAAGTACCGTCAGGTGACCGTGCTCAGCAGCAACGAGACCGGCCCGCGCACCATCGACACCCAGACCGCCACCTTCGAGGCGGGCGATGGCCTTTCCATGCGCTTCAAGACGACATCGTCGACGCAGGGATTGGTGAAGGACGGGGTGGATGGCGACGCCCAGCTCCGTCCGGACGGGTCCCTGGACGTGCGTTTCAAGCAGCCCCGGAACGAGGCCTTCGCCGCCGCCGGGCAGCCGGTCTTTCCCTCCGAGCACTTGAAGCGCCTGATCGAGGCGGGCCGCAGCGGCCAGTCGACGCTCTCCGTCAGGGTCTATGACGGATCCGACGACGGCAAGAAGATCTACGACACCCTGGGCCTGATCGGCCGCCGGATCGAACCGGGAGCCTCGGCCAATCTCGAGGAGGCGGTCAGGCAGGACGCTTTGGCGAAGGTGCCGCGCTGGCCGGTGACCATCAGCTATTTCGGGGAGGGCAGCGGCGACCGGACGCCGGCCTATACGGTCTCGTTCGATCTCTACGAGAACGGGATCAGCCGTGACCTGAAGCTCGATTACGGCGACTTCACCCTGAAGGGCGAGCTGAAGAGCCTGGAGGTTCAGGCGCCCACCGCCTGCCAGCGCTGAGGTTGGCAGGCGGTTGGAAGATCGTTGACCGATCCTTGACGTTTGGCCGGCGGACGCCGGCGCCTTCCTCCAACCAACGTCCAACCAGCCGCCACCCCTTACGGTTTGCGCAGCACAATCCCTCGTTGCACGGCGGCGGGGCCGAACTTGTCGCGGATCTTGTCGATGGCGGCCTCCATGTGGGCCTGTTTCACCACCGACTGGTCGGCGAGGTCGCCCCGGTCCGCTTCCGCCGCATCGCAGAGGTCGGCCGCGCCGATTCCGATGAGGCGGAAGGCGGTGCCGTCGCAGGAGGCCTTGAGGAGCTGCCGGGCCGGATCGAACAGGCGGGCGGCGAGCTGGGTCGGAGCCAGGCCCGAGCGGGTTCGGGTCTGGAGACGGAATTCCTTGTCCTTGAGCTTCAGGGTGACGCTGCGTCCGGCAAGTCCCGCGGCCTTGAGCCGGCGGGAGACCTTTTCCGACAGGCGCCACAGGATCGGCTCGATCTCGTCGAAGGAGCGCAGGTCGGTCTCGAAGGTGGTCTCCGCCGAGATGCTCTTCGTTTCCCGCTCCGGGGTCACCCGCCGCGCGTCTTCCCCCCAGGCGAGGCGGGACAGGCGCTGGGCGTCGCGCCCCAGGGCCTCGAACAGGGTTTTCAGGGGCACGTCCCGCAGATGGGCGATCTGCGTCACCCCCACTTTGGCGAGCCGCCCCTGGGCGGAGGCGCCGATGCCCGGGATGATCCCCACCGGTCTCTCGGCCAGGAAATCGGCGGCTTCCTCCCGCCCGATGATGGAGAAGCCCCGCGGCTTCTGCAGGTCGGAGGCGATCTTGGCCAGGAACTTGTTGTAGGACAGCCCGACCGAGAGGGTGATGCCGATCTCGGCCTCCACCTTGCGGGCGAAGCGCGCCAGGGTCAGGGCCGGGCTGCCGTGATGCAGCCTGTCGGTTCCCGTGAGGTCGAGGAAGGCCTCGTCGATGGAGACCGGCTCCACCAGGGGCGTCAGCTCCCGCATCAGCTCGCGCACCTGCCGCCCGGCCTTGCTGTACTTCTCCATGTTGGGCCGGATGACCACCGCATGGGGGCAGGCCTTGAGGGCCTGGAACATGGGCATGGCGGAGCGCACCCCGTAGGTTCTGGCCACATAGCAGGCGGTGGCCACGACCCCGCGCTTGCCGCCGCCGATGATCACCGGCTTGTCGGCAAGGCCTGGATCGTCCCGCTTCTCCACGGCCGCAAAGAACGAATCGCAGTCCACATGGGCGATGGCGAGGGCGTCCCGCTCCTTGTGCCGCAGCAGGCGAGGGGACCCGCACGCCTTGCAGCGGCTCGCCAGGAGATCGGCGGCGGGGGTCAGGCAATCGCGGCAGAAGGGAGCCTCGCTCATGGGCCGGCGCTACTCGAACTCGGAGGGCGAGAGGGTCCGGTGCGCTTCCATGATCCGCTCCGGCCCGGTGTTCAGCTCCTTGGCGAGAGCGATGAGCAGCGGCTCGTCCGAGGCCACGTAGTCCAGGATGGCGGCGAGAAAGCCCGGCGAGGCCGCCGCATGCCGGATCGTTCCCGGCTCCAGGCCGGACATGGCCAGGAACCGCCCCAGAACCTCCTCATGGCCGGTGATGTAGGATAGAGCGGAGAGCGCGATGGTTTCGGCCTCGTCCCGCGTGATTCTTTTCAAGGGCGTCCCCGCGCGTGGAGTTTGCATTTCGTCAACAGGTTTCGATTTAAATATATCATCTGATGAATAACTGGGCCGGTGAAGTGCGTTTTTGGTCCCTGGGACAGTGCCAATGAAGAAGACAGTGCTCATCGTTGAGGATAACGAACTCAACATGAAGCTCTTCAACGATCTCCTCGAGGCCCATGGCTATGCGACCCTGAAGACCAGCCATGGGATCGAGGCGATGGAGCTGGCGCGGGCGCACAAGCCCGACCTGATCCTCATGGACATCCAGCTGCCAGAGGTCTCCGGCCTCGAGGTGACCCGCTGGCTCAAGGCGGACGAGGAGCTGAAATCCATCCCGGTCATCGCGATCACCGCCTTCGCCATGAAGGGCGACGAGGAGCGGATCCGGGAGGGGGGCTGCGAGGCCTATATGTCCAAGCCGATCTCGGTCGCGAAGTTCATCGCCACCATCAAGACCTATCTGGAGGCGGACGGGCAGCGGTCCTGAGAGCCTGGCTCCCCATTTCGTCCTCATCCTGAGGCTTGGCTCCTCAGGCCTTGGCTCCTCATAACCCTCGCCCTCATCGTGAGACCTGGCTCATCAAGCGCAGGAAGCCCTCCTCCCCACCCATCTCAGGCTTGCCTGAGATGGGCTTCCTCTTGCGCAAGTCGTTACCCCGAGGCGCGACAGGCTCTCCTCCCCCTTGTGGGGAGGAGGTGGAGGTGGGGGTGTGAGCGATAGCCGATGAAGGTGTGGCGTTCACACCCCCACCCTGGCCCTCCCCACAAGGGGGAGGGAAAAGGGGGCGTGGTTCCCAGCCATGGATTCCCTTCTGCGGGACTTCGTCCCGACCCTCCGCTTCGCTCCGGCCGGTCCGGTCCGCAGGAC
>DASQTM010000317.1:0-9804 GCA_035641875.1 Microvirga sp.
ATCCCCGGACCCGGGAGGCTCGGCTTTTCCCTGGCGTGACGATCTAGGCGGGCAATCGCCCTCGCTGGCCGATTCTTGGCGCAGCGATCCGTCGGCGGGATTCGCCCTTGGAGGCCTGAACCTGGAGGCGTGGAAGGAGCCTCACGCAAGCGCGCCCCGGACGACGGCCCTGCATGCGGCCTCCTGTCCCGATCTCCCCGTCCGAGCTGATTCCGCGAAACCTCCGATGCGGTCCATGTAAAATTTTCAGAGACAGCTTAGGCTTTCTCCTGTAGGAATGACCTAAGGTAATATGAATAAAAACTCCTCAGCTTGGCTGTACGAAGAGTTGCTCATCATTACTCGAAATAGAATTAGGATTGTGCTCGCCAGTCATCTTTGCCGTAATAGAGAATAAATAAGCTCTAGCGGAAAATAGCGGCAGGCCAGCTTGATGAAGTAACGGGGCAGATATTTATGGTTTCTATTAAAATTGAGCGACCGTGATGGTTCGCGGAATATTGCCGGTCGATCGACTGGCGATGGTCCTAACCTTTCCTGACACCGCTGCGTGCTGAACAGACCTTGTCCAAGAGGTCGGTTCCTCACCCACGCAGCAGGCTTTCGAACCGGTTTCCCGCGCGGCATTCATGGCCGCAGCGGGGCAATAGGATCCCTCGATGAAGATCCTTTCCATTTTCGGAACGCGCCCGGAGGCGATCAAAATGGCGCCGCTGGTCGCGGCGCTGGAAGCCGAGCCTGGCGTGACCTCCATCGTCTGTGTGACGGGACAGCATCGCGCGATGCTCGATCAGGTTCTCGGCCTGTTCGGCATTCGCCCTGAGCATGACCTCGACGTCATGGTTCCGAACCAGACCCTGAACGGCTTGTCCGCCCGGGTGCTGGGCTTGCTGGACAGCCTGCTTGGGACTGTGAAGCCGGACCGGGTGCTGGTGCATGGCGATACCACGACGGCCATGGCGGCGTCGCTTGCGGCGTTCCACAGGCGCATCCCGGTCGGCCATGTGGAGGCGGGCCTGCGCACCTACGATATCAGCCAGCCATGGCCGGAGGAACTGAACCGGCGCATCGTCGACGTCGCCAGCGATCTTCTGTTTGCCCCTACGGCGAGCGCCCGAGCCAACCTCGAAGGCGAGAGGCTGGAGGGGCGCATCCTCGTCACCGGCAATACAGTCATTGACGCCTTGCGCCTGACCGCCGACCGGCTTCGAAGCGACGCCAGTCTTCAGGCAGGTCTCGACGCCCGGTTCGGCCGTCTCCCGCGCGACCGGAAGATGCTGCTCGTCACGGGTCACAGGCGTGAGAACTTCGGCGCCGGGTTCGCCAAGATCTGCTCCGCGCTGACGGCGCTGTCCCTCAGGGACGACATCGAGATCGTCTATCCGGTCCACCTCAACCCGAACGTTCGCGGCCCGGTCCGGGAGGCGCTGGCCAGCAGGCCCAACATCCACCTCGTCGAGCCGCAGGACTACGTTCCATTCGTCCATCTCATGCAGCGCGCGCACCTGATCCTGACCGATTCGGGCGGCGTGCAGGAGGAAGCGCCGTCTTTAGGCAAGCCGGTTCTCGTCATGCGCGACGTCACCGAGCGCCCGGAGGCTGTCGCGGCCGGGACCGTGCGCCTCGTGGGGACGGATCCGGAGCGCATCGTCCGCGAGGCGACCGCGCTCCTGGACGCAGAGAGGACAACCGCCTCCGCGGCCTTTGCGCCGCATGGGAATCCTTACGGCGACGGCCATGCCTCGGAGCGGATCGTCTCTGCCCTGACGGGACGTCCCTTCAAGGAGTTCTCGCCGCAAATCCCTTATCCGTCGGCCCTCGCGGCTGAATAACCATCGAACGAACCGCCATGACCTCTCGCGCATCGATCATCTCACGGGCCCGGAACGCCGCCCGAACTGCAGCGGCTCTGGCTATCGCCGCCTGGCCGAACGCAGGCTTTGCAAGCGACATCGCGGATGCGCTCGCCAGGCTCGCGACGAGCACGACGACGACGCGTGAGGTCATGCTGAAGGACCTGGGCATTCGAGAGCCGATCATCCTGGACGCGGCCGATGCCCGCCGCGAGATTTTTCTGCCCGTTCCCAGCGGGGCGCCGATTTCCGACGCCATTCTGCAAGTGGATGCCCGCTATCTCCGCGGTGAGGGCGGCCGCACCAACCTGGTTCTCTCCCTGGATGGCCATCCTGTCTCGTCCCGCTCCTTTACCCAGCCGGACGGAAATGCCGGTCTCGCAATCGGCGTCGACGGATCGCCCCGTCCCGGCGGCTTCGTGCGCTTGAGCGCCGCCTGGACCTCCGTTGTCTGGGAGAAGGCGTGCAGCAGCGAGCGCACGAGCGGCAACATCCTCGAGATCGCTCCCACGACCCGGCTGCTCTACCGGTATGACGGCGCTTCTATCCGCGACCTGGCCTCGGCCTGGACGGCGCTGCCGGTCTCCGTGACCATCGTGGTTGCGGGCCAGACCGTGACGAAAGAGACCTACGACGCCGCCTGGCGCATCGGCGTCGCCCTGGAGCGGGCCGGCAAGCGGACGGTGGTGAAATCCCTGCCGTCGCCCGGCGACGAGATCGACCTGACAGGCGTCGTGGTGCCCGAAGCCCTGCGCTCCATTCCGGCTTTCAGAGATCTGGCGGCCGGGGGACGACGCAAGATCGCCGATCCAGCCGAAATCGGCGCTCTTTGGATTCTCGGCGCGTCAGCGGCTCAGGCGCAGGTGGCCATCGCCGATCAGGAGCTCCGGTCGACGGTGAATGCCGCGCTGGCGGCCCTCGCCTCGCAGGTCGATGCGGCCGCACCGGATGCCGGGGCGGCCCTCGCCCAGTGGCGCTCGGCCGCCATGACCGTCGCGGATGAACCGCTCGAGCCCGGTGGGGTGCGTCTCATGCGGCTCTCCGGACAGCCTCTGATCGCCGTTGCGCCGGATGCAGGCGCAACGGCGGCCGGCCTGTTCGACAGCCTGTGGCGAAAGATCGCCGTCACGAAATCGGTTGTGGTTCGCAGCGCCAACGAGATCGCCGGCGAGGCTTCGTCCGTATCCCTGACGCGGCTCGGCGGCGCCACAGGCTTCGACGTGCTGGAGCGTGGAGATTGGACCGCTACCTTCGACCTGGGAGCCCTGGCGTCGGACGGGCGTTTGCCCGCGCGGCTCGAACTCGATGTGTCCGCCGCTCCCGGAGCGAGCACGACGCCCCCCGTGGCCTCGGTCTTCCTCAACGACAGCCTGCTCGGCGCCAAGCGCCTCGATGCCAACGGGCAGGCGGAGCGCATCGCGGTCGGGGTGCCCTCCTATGCGCTCAAGCCGCGCAACGTGCTGCGGGTCTCGTTCCAGCGTCAGGCTGCCGGAGAGCATTGCCGGGAAACGCCCCAGGCCTACCCGGTCGCGGTCCTCCCGACCAGCCGCCTCCTGCTGGAGAAGGCCTCCGAAGCCGATGACTTCGCCGGGGTCGTGCCGCGGCTGGCCGGCTCCGCAACCCTGATCCTTCCCGACACGTGGCTGGCCAAAGCGCCGGACACCCTGCCGACCGCGATCCGGATCGCCGATGCGGCCGGGCTGTCTCCGACCCGCGCGTCGTTCGCGGCAAGTCCCGCCGCTACTCCCGTGAAGCCCGGCGGGCCCTTCCTGTCCCTCGACGTTCCGGTCGAGGGCGCGCCTGCCAAGACCAGGGTGGAAGGGGACCGCCTGATCATCGCCGGACGGGATAGCGCTCATCTTCTCGACGTGACGGGCCTTGATGGGCTCGGGGCGATCAGCGTCGCGCGTGGGGGCAACGCGCCCGGGCTGCTCTACAGCACCATCGGCAGCCGCTCTGCGAGCTTCGGCGCGCCGTTCGTCCTCGCGGGAGGCGACGTCGCCGTACTCGGATCGCAAGGGGTGCTGGCCCAGATCGACACGCGCGATCCATTCGGCAATCGACCCGCCGGCGGCGACCGCAAGACCTGGATTCAGGAGGTGTGGGGCAATGCCGCCTGGAGCGGCTCGGCGGGGGCGGCAGGCCTCTTCCTGCTGATCGTCCTGCGAGCCCGGCACGTCCGGCGCCGGCAGTCCGGCGATCCTCACTGATCGCCGAACTCCCATGCTGCTCTACGGATCCTACCTCATTACCGACTACTACGCCTTCCTGGAGAAGGTCTCGGCTGCCGTGGCGATCTTCATCCTGATTTCCAGCATGGATGATCTCTTCATCGATGCCTGGTACTGGATTCGCGAGGCGCACCGGACGCTGGTGATCAAGCGGCGGTATACGCCCCTGCGGCCCGAGCAGCTGCGGGAGCGCGACGAGCAGCCTCTGGCCATCATGATCCCGGCCTGGCTCGAATACGACGTCATCGCGCCGATGCTGGAAAACATGGTGACGGTGCTCGATTACCGGCAATACGCGATCTTCGTCGGCACCTATGTCAACGACGCCGCCACCATCGCCGAGGTGGAGCGGATGAGGCGACGCTACAAGCAGCTGGTGCGCGTCGAGGTTCCGCATGCCGGACCGACCTGCAAGGCCGACTGCCTCAACTGGGTCGTGCAGGCCATTTTCCTGCACGAGCAGCAGCACGACGTTCAGTTCGCCGGGGTCATCCTGCACGACAGCGAGGATGTGCTGCACCCCCTTGAGCTCAAGTTCTTCAATTACCTGCTGCCGCGGATGGACCTCATCCAGCTGCCCGTTACGTCCCTCGAGCGCGACTGGTACGAACTCGTCGCCGGCGTCTACATGGACGAGTTCGCGGAATGGCATGCCAAGGATCTGGTGGTTCGTGAGAGCATGACCAGCGTCGTGCCGTCCGCCGGCGTCGGAACCTGCTTCTCGCGACGGGCTCTGCTGGCGCTCATCGCCACGTCCGACAACCAGCCCTTCAACACGCAGAGCCTGACGGAAGACTACGATATCGGCATCAGGCTTTCGCGCCTGGGCATGAAGTCGATCATGGCGCGGTTCCCGGTCCAGTTCCAGGTCCGGCGTAAGACCTGGTTCGGCTACGGACGCCCCCAGGAGCTGGCCCTCACCATGCCGCTCTGCGTCCGTGAGTTCTTTCCCGATACGTTCCGCGCCTCCTATCGCCAGAAGGCGCGGTGGACCCTGGGGATCGGATTGCAGGGCTGGTCGCAGATCGGCTGGTCCGGATCGCTCGCGCACAAGTATCTGCTGATCCGCGACCGCAAGGGCATCTTCACCTGCCTTGTGACGTTCCTGGCCTACGTTCTTCTGGCGCAGTTCATCCTGTTTCAGGCGGTTGCAGCGGCCGGGTGGTGGACGACGCAATACCCGTCGATCTTCTCAATCCACGAATGGCTCGGCGCCGTGATCTGGCTGAATGTGGGGGCCTATGCGGTTCGCGTCGCGCAGCGGGTCTATTTCGTCACCCGTCTGTTCGGCTGGGCGCACGGGATCATGTCCGTGCCGCGCCTCGTGGTCGGCAACCTCGTGAACTTCATGGCGACGGCGAGAGCGTGGAAGATCTTTCTCTCCCACCACCTCTTCGGCACCCGGATCGTCTGGGACAAGACCATGCATGATTTCCCGAACGCGGATGCGCTGGTGCGGGATCGGCAGAGGCTCGGCGCGCTTCTGGTGGCCTGGCAGGCCGTGGACGAGCAGGCCCTGCAAAGCGCCCTCGACGAGCAGACGCAGCGCGGCGTGCCGCTGGGGCGCATCCTGGTCTCGAAAGGGGTTCTCGACGAGGAAACCCTGGCCGAAGCCATTGCCTTCCAGGCCGACGCCGCGCGCATCCATCTCGATGCGGATCTGGTGCGGGCGAGCGCCGGCCTGCTGCCCGTGGACCTGTGCGTGCAGGAGCGCCTTTTGCCCGTCGCCGCCGGTCCGGGCAGGCCGATCCTCATCGCCGCCGCGCGACCGGTCGACGAACAAGCCATGAAACGGCTGCATTCGCTTCTCGGCTACGAGCCGGAGCAGCGCATCGCCCGTGAAAGCGAGATCGCCGCGGGCCTGCGCTTGCTGCGGGGCGATGCGCACGCCTTCAAGGCCCATATCACGCCGCTTCTCGGGGATATCCTCTTGGACAAGGGGCTGATCGAGTCGAAGGTTCTTGCAACGGCTCTCGAAGGATACCGCCCCGACCAGCACGGGCGCATCGGCGATTTTCTCGTGAGGCAGGGCATCGTCACCCTCGATGCTATCCACGCGGCGGTCGGCGTCCAGCAGCGGATCCTGACGCTTTCGTCAGCCGACGGGGTCGGCGCACATGCCTGACATCCTCCGGCTCACGCGCAGAACCGCACTGACCTTCACGGTCGCCCTCGTGCTCCTCGGTTCGTTTGTGGAGCCTGCCCGGACCCAGGACGCCGATGAGTTGCCCCTGACGGCCCCCACCTACGAGATCGCACGGGAGGCCTATGAAGCCTTCGAGCGCCGTGATTACGCGACCGCCGCCGCAAAGGCGCGCGAGGCGATCCGTCAGCGGCCCGATGTGGTCCGCCTGAAGCGCCTGCTCGTCGAGGCGCTTCTGACGGACGGCAGGCTGGACGAGGCCGAGCGGGAGGCGGCTGCGTTCATCGGAGCCGGCGAGACGAATCCCGAGTTGATGGGTCAGCGCAGCCGGATCCGGCTGCGTCTGGCCTATCGAGCGGCGGACGCCGCGTACCGCGCCGTAGAGCGCGGCGACCTGAAGGAGGCCGCAGCGCAGGCGCAGGAGGCCGTGCGCCTTGCCCCTGACAATCCCGCCTATCGGGACCTCCTGGCGAAGGTTTTGGCCGGCGCAAGGGCAGCCGCTCCGGCTCCCGTCGATCCGGCATACCAGGCGGCCGACGGGGCCTACCGGGCACTCGAGCGCAAGGACATGGCAGGAGCCGTTGCCCAGGCCCGCGAGGCAGCCCGCCTGGCGCCGGACAACCGGGCCTATCGCCTGCTGCTGATCAGCGCCCTTGCGGCTGCCGGTCGAACCCCCGAGGCCGAACGCGCGGCCACAACTGCGCTCGCCACCTTCGGCCGGGATGGCAAGATCCTGGCGCAGCGCGGCTACCTGCGCCAAAAGCTCGGCAGACCGGCGGCGGCGGCGGACGATTTCGCGGCTTCCCTGCGGGCGGGCCGAGCCGCGGCCCTTGAAAGACGCGCGCTCCGGCTCGCCCTTGCCGACGCCGCCCTAGCGGCCAAGCAGCCCCAGAGGGCGCTGGATGCTCTAGCCGCCCTCGGGGATGAGGGCAGCTATGCCGTCACAGCCCGTCGGGGCTTTGCCCTGACGGCGCTCAAGCGCAACGAAGAGGCGCTGCTGGCCTTTACCCAGGCAGGGGCTTCTGCGAAGACCGCGGCGGAGCGCTCCACGGCCGCGAGCGCTCGCATTGGTCTGCTCGCCGACCTGGAGCGCAAGGCGGAGGCGAGGCTGGCGCTGGCCGGCGCCATCGGGCGCAGCGATCTCGCGGGGCTTCAGAATCTCGACGTGGCCTATCTTGCGGCTCGCGTCGGCGACGATGGTCTGGCCGATGACTATTTCGCCCGAGCGCAAGCCGCAGGACGCCTGAAGAATACGTCCCTCGTCGATGCGGCCTATGTGGCCAAGCGCCTGTTCAGGAATGAGCGTGCGCAAGGCCTGCTGCGCGCCGCCATCGATGCGGAGGCCTCCGGGCAGCTCACCCTCGATCCCCAACATCTCTTCGGCCTGCGCCGGGAGAATGCCGAGCTCTCGCGCAGCTGGGGCGCCTACAACAGCCTGAGTTATGGCGCCGTGGGCGTCTCGCCCGGATCGCCCCTGTCGCTGCCCCCGTCGGGCGGCAACGTGCTGCAGACCGGCTCGGAGATTTATTGGCGGCCGCCGGGCATCGGCTACCGCAACGGCGCAATCTTCGATCTCTTCGGGCGAGCCTTCACGACCCTGGAGGACGAGACCGGCGGCCCTGTCGGTGCAGGCACCATGCAGGGATCCTTCGGCGCGCGCTGGAAGCCGTTCGAGAGCTACAACCTTGTGCTCGAGGCAAGCCGCCTGTTTCCCATCGGGGAGTACGCTCGCCACGACACCTTGCTGCGGGTCGCCTTCTCCGAGGGGCGCGGCACGGATCTGCGCGTCGACACCCCCTCCTGGTGGATGTGGCAGGTCTATGGGGAGGCCGGGCGCTATGTGGAGAACCCGCAGACCGTCGCCTCCTTCGAAGCGCGGGCCGGACGCAGCTTCCGCCTCGACCGCATCAGCCGCCGCCTCGTCGCGACCCCGTTCCTGGCGCTCACCGGCGGTTACGACAGCCTGCTCGCCACGCCGGAAGCGGTGGGAGCCGGTCCAGGCGTCAATCTCCGCTACTGGTTCCGTGAGGACACGCACACGGCGCCCATGTCCTATGTCGACCTCACCCTCCAATACCGGATCAGGCTCGGAGGGGACAGCAGAGCGGAAGGCTTGTTCGGAGGAATTACGCTGGCCTATTGACGGCTGTCGGCAGAATGGGCAAGGCCGCATCATCGTCGAGGCGCTTCGGCCAGGCGCGCAGAACAAGTTTCGCGCCGCCACCGCCCCGGAGCTCGCGCCTCAGATCGCCGCCTACGAGGGTCATGAGCTGTATCTCTTCGACGGTCCTCATTATGTCTCCGACGACCTCGTGGCCGGGTTGAAGAAGCCGGACTGAACGGGAGGCCAGTTCCAGCCGGCCGATCGCTGTCGCGTCCTGCCCGGCTGCCTTGCGCCTGCCCATGGCGGAGCTTAAAAGCTGGGTCCGAGGGTTTCCTCGCGAGGTTCGACCCCCGGCTGCCGGCGCCGAGCTCCGGCGCGCCCCATGCTGTTTTCCACCTGCGCCCTCGGGCGCAGGTGGTGTCTCGATCCCGTTCTTGATGATCGGGGCTACGAAAGCCTTTTCCATGCGATCCGCCTTCCTCCGCAATGCGCTTGTCCTCGGCATCCTCTCGGCGATCGGACCGTTTGCCATCGACACCTATTTGCCTGCGTTTCCGGCCATCGCGCGCGAGCTTCAGGTGGATGTGAGCGCCGTGCAGATGAGCCTGATGAGCTTCTTTGCGGCGGTCGCCATGTGCCAGATCATCTACGGCCCGCTCTCCGACCGGTTCGGCCGCAAGCCGCCGCTCTATTTCGGCCTCGGCCTTTTCATCCTCGGCGCGATCGGATGCAGCTTCGCCCGGAGCGTGGAGGCTCTCATCGCCTTTCGCTTCCTCCAGGGGGTCGGCTCCTGCGCCAGCATGATCATTCCCCGCGCCATCATCCGCGATCTGCATACGGGCCACGAGGCGGCGCGCCTCATGGCCACCACCATGCTGGTGTTCAGCGTCTCGCCCATTCTCGCGCCGATCGCCGGCAGCGCGCTCACCGAGCTCTTCGGCTGGCGCGCCATCTTCTGGCTGATCGCGCTCATCGGCCTTGGAGGTTTGGCGGTCGTTCTCTTCGGGCTGCCGGAAACGCGACCCGAGAGCGCCGGCAAGGGGGGCGTCGCTCAGGCCTTCGCCACCTATAAGAACCTGCTGAAGGATCGCCATTTCCTCGGCCTTGTCTTTATCGGCGGCTTCAGTCAGGCGAGCTTCTTTTCATACCTTGCGGGGTCGTCGGTGGTGTTCATCGAACATTTCGGCCTGACGCCGTCGGCCTTCAGCGTCGTCTTCGCGTCCAACGCCATCGCGTTCATCGGCAGCGCCCAGTTCAACAGCGTTTTCATGCGCCGGTTCGGGGCCGAGCGGGTGGTGCGCACCGCCATCACGGTGTTCGCCATCCTGACGAGCCTTCTGTTTGGGCTGACGCTTGCAGGCCTGGAGAACGTGTTCGTTCTGTGGGGGCTCATCTTCCTGTCCTTCGGGTCCCTGGGCTTCGTCATTCCCTCGACGGCGGTGCTCGCCCTTGAGAACCATGGTCCTGTGGCGG
>DASQTM010000318.1:0-3596 GCA_035641875.1 Microvirga sp.
GGTTGATAAAAGCGGATCGGCGACCGGCCGCCAAGGCCGCCCGCCTTCATCGCAGAGGATTCACGGGTCATGGCGCTCATCGACTTCACGCAATTCGTCAACGAGCTTGCAACCCAGTCGGGCAAGGCGATCCTGCCGTTCTTCCGCACCGCCATCCCGGCGGAGGACAAATCCCGCGGCGGCGCCTTCGATCCGGTCACGGAGGCGGACCGGGCGGGCGAGTCGGCCATGCGCCACCTGATCAAGCGAACCTTTCCCACCCACGGCATCATCGGCGAGGAGTTCGGCGAGGAGCGGGCCGACGCGGACTACGTCTGGGTGCTCGACCCCATCGACGGCACCCGCGCCTTCATCGCGGGGCTTCCCACCTGGGGCACCCTCATCGGCCTGAGCCATCGCGGCCAGCCGGTCTTCGGCATGATGCACCAGCCGTTCACCGGCGAGCGCTTCTTCGGCGACGGGGGCAGCGCGACCTACCGGGGACCGGGCGGCGAGCGCAAGCTCATGACGCGCCGCTGCGCATCCCTCCAGGATGCGGTCATCTCCACCACCAGCCCCAAGCTCTTCGAGGGCGAGGAGCTTCGCGCCTATGACCGGGTGGAGAGCGCCGCCCGCCTCGCCCGCTACGGCTGCGACTGCTACGCCTATTGCATGCTGGCGGCGGGCCATATCGACCTCGTGGTGGAGTCGGGCCTCAAGCCTTACGACATCGCCGCCCTCATCCCGATCGTCGAGGGGGCCGGCGGCATCGTCACGGCCTGGGACGGCGGGTCAGCCGCTCACGGCGGGCGTATCGTCGCCGCGGGCGACCGCCGGGTCCACGCCACCGCCGTCGAGCTGCTCGGCGGATAGGCCGAGGGCGGCGAGATCGGGCTTCGCCGGCGGGACCCTGACGGGGGAGAGCTTGGTCGGGGCGATCGGGTCGGGCGTTCCCGGGATGAAGGCGTCGAAGGCGGCCCAGAACTGCTCGCGGATCACGTCCCGCTCCATCAGGATCTCGTGCCGGGCGCCGGGAATCACGATGACCCGGCCCGCTTTCAGCCGCGAGGCGAATCGCTCCGTAGCCGGAGTCGCGCAGACCGGGTCCGCGCCGGCCGCCACGATCAGGGCCGGCAGGCGGATCTTCATGGCGTAGCGCGGATCGGCAAAGCGCTTCATGAACCGGAAGGCCGCATCGAGCCAGGCCACGGTCGGAGCCCCGATGGCGCCCGCCCCGATGGCCGTGGCGGCCTCGGCGTTGCGGGCATAGCGAACGGGGTCGCCCGTAAGGCGATTGCCCTTGAACGGCAGGGTTGAGATGGAGGTCTCGCCCCCGCCCGGCACGAAGGACTTGCCGAAGCCGAGCAGTCTCAAGATCCGCGCTACGAAGGCGGCGGATTGCGTGCGCTTGATGATGCACAGGCCGATCATGGGCGTGGTGGTGACGAGGCGGCGGAAGGGGAGCCAGCTTTCATAGGCTGCGGCGAGCGCGATGGCGCCGCCCATGGAATGGGCGAGAGCGAAGTGAGGCTCAGGCATATGGGGCACCAGAACCTGATCGCGGATCGCCTCCAGGTCGTGCCGGAAATCGGCGAAGCGGCGGACATGCCCTTTTCGCGGGTTGCGCACCTGCCGGCCCGACAGCCCCTGCCCGCGCCAGTCGAAGGCCACCACGGCGAAATCCCGCCGGAGCAGTTCGCCCACCACCTCGAAGTACTTCTCGATGAACTCCGCCCTGCCCTGCAGGATGCAGACCGTCCCCTTCGGCGTCTGGGTCCGGGGCAGCCAGTACGCGGCGCGAAGGGGGATTCCGTCGCGAGTGGCGACGCTGAGCAGGACCGGCTCGGCGGGAACGGGGTTGCTGGGGGTGGTGATGAATTCCACGGGAGGTCTCAGGTGAAGGGCTCAGGTCTTCTTTATAGAACGTTTGCGGCTTCGGTCACGGATCTCTTGAAAACAACCGTATCCATTCTTACCTCAATAATGTGCCGGCCATGACGGCGGCACGAAACCCGGATCCAGCCTGCCTCAGGTGGGTCCCCATTTTTATGCATGTTGCTTCACTCGGAGGATATGCCATGCGACAGTACGATCTTGCTCCCCTGTACCGCAACACGGTCGGTTTCGACCGCCTGTTCTCGATGCTCGACCAGTTCGTCGGCGTCGACGCGGCCCCCAGCTACCCGCCCTACAACATCGAGCGCACCGGCGAGAATGCCTATCGCATCTCGATCGCGGTCGCCGGCTTCACCGATCAGGACCTGACCATCGAGGTGAAGGAAAACGCCCTCTCCGTGCGCGGTGAGAAGAAGATGTCCGAAGAGCGCAAGGCCGAGGTCCTGTATCAGGGCATTGCGGCGCGCAGCTTCGACCGGCGCTTCCAGCTCGCCGACGGCGTCCAGGTGGTTGGCGCAGCCCTCGAGAACGGCCTTCTCCACGTCGACCTCGTGCGGGAGACGCCCGAGGCCAAGAAGCCGAAGCTCATTCCGATTTCATCGAACGGCGCCCAGACCATCGAGGCCCAGAAGGCAGCCTAATAGGGTCGCCCGACGGGTTCTCACCCTGCGCCCAAAAGAAGAGCGCCCCGGTTGATCCGGGGCGCTTTTTTATTGGTCTGAAACCTGGTCCGTCTGAAGCTCGCCGGGGCCGGAGACGACCCCGCCGGTCTTCATCTTGGAGACAGACATCACGGGTGATTGCGGCAGGGTTAGGGCAGGATCACTCGGCCGCCTGCCGGGAGAGCGCGGAGCGCGCGATCTCCAGCACCTTCAGCACATCCTCCTCCGCGGTGGCGAAGGAGACGACCAGGCGAATCAGGGCCTCGCCCGGAGCGACGCGCTCGGTCTCCGGCAGGCTCAGCTCGGTCCAGGGATGGTAGATCACGCCCGCAGCCCTGAGGGCCTTGTCGAGGGACTCCGGAATGATCGGAAAGACCTCGTTGGCCTCGGTCGGCCAAGCCAGGCGCACGCCGGGGAGCCGGGTGAGGCCCTCCGAGAGAAGCTTTGCCAGACGGTTGGCGTGACGGGCATTGGCGTACCAGTGATCGTCCGCCAGATAGCCTTCGAGCTGCGCCGCGATCAGGCGCCCCTTGGAGATGACCTGCCCGGCGCGCTTGACCCGGTAATCCAGCGCCTCCGCCAGTTCGGGCCGGAACACCACGATGGCCTCGGCCATCAGGCAGCCGTTCTTCGTCGCTCCGAAGGAGAGGATGTCCACGCCCCGCTTCCAGGTCATCTCGGCCGGGGTGCAGCCCAGGGACACCAGGGCGTTGGCGAAGCGCGCGCCGTCCATGTGGAAGGCTAGGCCATGCTCGCGGCAGACGGCTCCGAGGGCCGCGATCTCGTCGAGGCCGTAGACCATCCCGCCCTCGGTCACCTGGGAGATGGACAGGGCCTTGGCCGGCATCTGCTTCACGGAGCGGGGGAGTCCCGCGACATAAGCGGCCACGTCCTCGGCCCTCAGCTTGGCTCCGACCCCGGGCAGTCCGGCGAGCTTCGCCCCGTGGGTGAAGAATTCCGGAGCGCCGCATTCGTCGTCGATGACGTGAGCCTCCCGGTGGCAGACGCACAGGCCGTAGGGCGGCACCGCAGAGGACAGCGCCAGGGCATTGGCGGCGG
>DASQTM010000319.1:0-6825 GCA_035641875.1 Microvirga sp.
TGGCTCGTCTGGTTCCTGGCGTCCCTGGCCGGCTTCTTCGCCGGGGCCCTCGTGCCGGAGCCGAAGCGCTTCGGCCTCGACCTCGTGATGCCGATCTACTTCGCCGCCATGCTGGTGCCCCTCTGGAGAGGGGCCGGGCCCGCCCTGCCCTGGCTGCTGGCCGGAACGGTCGCCCTGACGGTTCATGCCCTTGTGCCCGGCTACGTGTTCATCATCGCCGGAGCACTCGCCGGCGTCGCCGCCGCCATGGTGACGGAATGAACTCGCTCGGCGCCCTGATCGCGGGCCCCTGGGGCTCGACGCTCGTCATCGCGTCCATGGCTCTGGCCACCTATCTCTGCCGCATTGCCGGGGTGGCGATCATGAGCCGGGTGCGGATCACGCCGCGCATCGAGCGGGGCCTGCGGGCGCTTCCCGGCTCCATCATCATGGCGACGATCCTGCCGGTGGCCCTCGACAACGGGCCGCCCGCGATCCTGGCGCTCACGGCCACCATCGTCACCATGGTCGTGACGCGAAGCGAGCTGGCGAGCCTTCTGACGGGCCTAGGCGCCCTCGCCGTCATCAGGGCTTTTGGGTGAGCCCTGCCTGAGCCGCAGGCGGATGCGGTACATGAGCCCGTCGCGGACGTTGCGATAGGCGTCGAGCACCTGCTCGCGGGAGCCCTGGGTGATCGCCGGATCGGGTGTCGGCCAGTACTCCACGTCCGCCGCGAGGGTTCTGGTCAGCTCCAGGGCCGCGTGATGGGCCTCGGGCGAGAGCGACACGATGAGGTCGAAATTGAGCCCCTCCCACTCCTCCAGCTCCTCCAGGGTCCTGGGCTTGTGCTTGGAGCCGTCGATGCCGATCTCCGCCAGGGACGAGGCCGCAAAGCCGCTCGGCTCGCCCTTGCGGACCCCCGCCGACTGCACGTAGAGCGACTTGCCGAAATAGTGCCGCGCGATGGCCTCGGCCATGGGGGAGCGCACCGAGTTCATGGCGCAGACGAACAGAACCGAGTGGATCCGTTTCTGGCGCGCCTCGTCCAAGGTCAGCCCCGCCAGTGAAGGGCGAAGATGAGGGTGAAGATCCGGCGGGCCGTTCCGAAATCGAGGATCAGCTTGCCGTCGAGGCGCTTCATCAGCAGTTCGGCCGCCTCGTTGTGCAGGCCCCTCCGGCCCATGTCGATGGCCTCGATCTGCGCGGGCGAGGCCGAGCGGATGGCCTGGTAATAGCTGTCGCAGATCATCTCGTACTCGCGGATGGCCTTTCGGAACGGGGTCAGGGACAGGTGATGGGACACGAGATGCCGGCCTTCCTGGGCGCTCACCTCGAAGCAGAGCTTCTTGTCGAGGAGGGAGATGCGCAGGGCGTAGGGGCCGCCGTCGTAGCCTGGCAGCGCGAAGGTGTTCTCCTCGAGGATGTCGTAGACGGCGATGGCCCGCTCGTGCTCCTGGTCGGGATTGCCCCGGCCGATGGACGCCTCGTCGAGCGTGACGGCGACCAGCCGGCGCCGCTCCTTCCCCTCGCTCTCCATCCCGCCTCCGCTCGCCGTTAAAGGTTCAGGCGGATCGCCACCGATCGCGCGTGACCTTCCAGCCCCTCCGACCGCCCGAGGGCGATGGCGGCGGGGCCGAGCGCCCGCAGGGCGCCCGCGTCGCATTTCAGGATCGAGCTTCGCTTCATGAAGTCAAGCACGCCGAGGCCCGAGGAGAAACGGGCCGAGCGGGCGGTGGGCAGGACATGGTTCGGGCCGCCCACGTAATCGCCGATGGCCTCCGGCGTATGGCTGCCGAGGAAGATCGAGCCCGCATTGCGCACCTTCGCGGCAAGCGCCTCCGCATCCTCGGTCTCGATTTCCAGATGCTCCGGGGCCAACCGGTCCACCAGGGGAACGGCGTCGTCCAGGCGCTCCACGAGGATGATCGCCCCGAAATCCCGCCAGCTGGCGCCTGCGATCTCCGCCTTGGGCAGGGTTTCGAGCTGGCGCTCCACGGCCCGCTCCACCGCATCGGCCAGGGCGGGGCTGTCGGTGATGAGGATCGCCTGCGCCGCCGGATCGTGCTCGGCCTGGGCCAGGAGATCGGCGGCGATCCAGTCCGGGTTGCCGTGCCGGTCGGCGAGGATCAGCACCTCGGAGGGGCCGGCGATCATGTCGATGCCCACCTGGCCGAAGACCCGGCGCTTGGCGGCCGCCACATAGGCGTTGCCGGGGCCCACGATCTTGGCCACAGGCCTCACGCTCCCGGCGCCGTAGGCGAGGGCCGCGATGGCCTGCGCGCCGCCGATGCGGAAGACCTCGTCCACGCCCGCAAGCCGGGCGGCGGCGAGCACGAGAGGGTTGGTCTCCCCCCGCGGAGTCGGCACCACCATGGCGATCCGGGGCACGCCGGCGACCTTGGCCGGCACCGCGTTCATGAGCACGGAGGACGGGTAGCTCGCCCGCCCGCCCGGCACGTAGAGCCCGACGGATTCGAGCGCGGTCCAGCGCCAGCCCAGGGTCACGCCGAGGGCGTCGGTGGTGAGGGAATCCTGCGGGCGCTGGGCCCGGTGGTAGACCTCGATGCGCTCCTTGGCGAAGCTTAAGGCCGCAAGCTCCTCGGGCGGGCATTGCGCCTGCGCGGCGTCGATCTCCTGGCTGGAAATGCGCAAGGTCTCGGGGGTGAGCTCCAGCCCGTCGAAGCGGCCCGTGTAGTCGATGAGGGCCCTGTCGCCCCGCTCCCGCACATCCTCGATGATCGCCCGGACGGCCTCGTCCACATCCTCCGACACCTCCCGCTTCGTCGCCAGAAGCCGGGCGAAGGCCCCGGGGAAGGAGGCCTCCCGCGCATCGAGACGCTGCGCCATCAGAGGCGCTCCGCCTGCTTCTCATCCTCGTGCGAGGGGCGGCTTTCGGCGGCCCAGATCGGTCCGATGTCCTTCATCTGCATCTCGATGCACTCCAGGTCCACCTGGATGGCTCCCCCTTCGGCAAAGATCAAGGTGGCGGTGCCGGACGGCGCATCGCGCTCGTCGAAGGAAATGGCCAGAAGGTTGAGAACGGCGTCCTTGTCGGCCTGATCGATGCCGCGCACCCGCACCCCGGTCACATGCTCGAAATGCATGCAGGTCAGCCGCCGCTGCGGCGCGCTCGCCTCCCAGTCGAAGCGGCGGGTCTGAACCACGAAGCGGCGTTCCTTGGGCAGATAGATGATGTCGCCCACCCGCAGCAGGGCGTCCTGGAGATGGGCCGAGATGACGGCGAGATCGTCCGGGTCGAGGGCGACAAGTCTGAGGAGATCCATGGGCCTATCAACCTGTTGTTGAGCTTATGCCACTAGGTAGAGACCGCCCCGTCCATCCGCAACCTTTCCGCTCAGGCGGGGTTCATGTTTCGCCTGCCAGCTTGAGCGGAAGCTTGATGGAAGCCCGAAGGAAGTTTTAGATGAAGCGTCTCCTGCTCGCCGCCCTGGCGCTCTCGGCCCTGGCCGCCCCGGCCTCGGCGCAGTATTACGGCCCCTATTCCCCGGCTCCGGGATGGTACGAGCCGGCGCCCCGCTACCAGCCCCGGCCGGACTATGATCGGCCGCGGTCCGATTACTATGAGCGGAGGCGCGGTTACGACGAGGGTCCGCCCCGGGTGTCTGGCGGCGTCCCGAGCGCCAGGCCCAGGTGGGGAATGTGTGCGTGACCTCCCGCGGAAGCTGCGAGTATCCGCAATATTTCCAGCTCCAGACCCCCTGCCGCTGCGACATCCCGGGCTTCGGCCCGAAGCGGGGCGCGATCCTTCAATAGATGTGGAAGGGACCCTCCAAGCCCCTCACCCCCGCAGCCGCTCGATCTGGGCGCCGCAGCGGGCCAGCTTGGCCTCGAGGGACTCGAAGCCGCGGTCGAGGTGGTAGACCCGGTTGATGGTGGTCTCCCCGTCGGCCACGAGCCCGGCGATGACCAGGGACACGGAGGCGCGCAGGTCCGTCGCCATGACGGGAGCGCCCTTGAGCCCGGGAACGCCGTCCACATAGGCGCTGTCCCCGTCGAGGCGGATCTGCGCCCCCAGGCGGGCCAGCTCCTGCACGTGCATGAAACGGTTCTCGAAGATGGTCTCGCGGATGCGCGAGGTGCCGTCGGCCCGGGTCATGAGCGCCATGAACTGCGCCTGCAGGTCGGTCGGGAAGCCCGGGAACGGATCCGTGGTCACGTCCACGGCCCGAAGGCCGTTGCCGTTGCGCCGCACGCGGATGCCGCCATGGGTGGGGGACACCTCGGCGCCGGCCTGCCCGAGCACGTCGAGGGCCGCCTGGAGATAGTCCGGCCGGGTGTTGTCGAGCACCAGGTCGCCGCCGGTCATGGCCACCGCCATGGCGTAGGTGCCGGTCTCGATCCGGTCCGGCATAACGTCGTGGCTCGCGCCGCCGAGGCGGGCCACGCCCTCGACCACGATCTCGGAGGTGCCGGCCCCCTGGATCTTCGCCCCCATCTTGGAGAGGCATGCGGCCAAGTCCACCACCTCGGGCTCCCGGGCCGCATTGCGGATCACCGTGGTGCCTTTCGCGAGCGTCGCGGCCATCAGCGCCACATGGGTGCCGCCCACCGTCACCTTGGGGAAATCGATCTCGGCCCCGATCAAGCCCTTGGGAGCCGTGGCCACCACGTAGCCGGCCTCGATCTCGATGGCCGCGCCCAGCTTGGCCAGCGCCATGATGAGGAGATCCACCGGGCGGGTGCCGATGGCGCAGCCGCCGGGCATGGAAACCTTGGCGTGGCCGAAGCGGGCCACCAGGGGGGCGATGACCCAGAAGCTCGCCCGCATGGTGGAGACCAGTTCATAGGGGGCGCGGGTATCGATGATGTTCTTGGCGCTCAGGCGGATCGTCTGCCCGGTCTCGGAGGTCTGTCCGGGCCTGCGCCCGGCGATGGAGTGATCCACGCCGAAATTGCTCAAAATCCGCAGAAGGGACGAGATGTCGGCGAGCCTCGGCACGTTGCCGAGCTCCAGGGTCTCGTCCGTCAGCAGGCTGGCGATCATGAGAGGCAGGGCCGCATTCTTGGCGCCTGAGATCGGAATCAGGCCGTTGAGAGGCGCGCCGCCCCGGATGCGAATGCGATCCATCGAATTCCCTTTGCAACAATTCTGCCTGCTATGCGCGCCCGGGCCCTTTCAGGCTAGTCGGACCGCTTGTCGCGCTCGGCCGCAACGCCCGGGTCCGGGTCCTCGGCTCCGGCCGACCTTGCAGCCTGCCGTCCGCGGGCCTGAGCCTTGCGACGCTTCAGATTTTCCTTCAAGGCCGCCTTCAGCCGGTCGGCCTTCTCTTGCGATTTCACGTCAGGCATGGTTCACGCGACCCATCGTCGCCAGCATCAGATAAAGGCTTCGCAGGCGGCTCTCAACCATAATATTGAGAACCATTATATTGAGATCCTGGTCTTTGACCGGAATCAATGTCTTCTGCCATAATGCGCCTTAGATCTCCGGGCATCCCGTTGCCCACCCGGTGAGATGATGGATTATCACGGTTTCTTCGCCTCCGCCCTCGAGCGCCTCCAGACGGAGCGCCGCTATCGCGTCTTCGCCGATATCGAGAGGCTGGCCGGCCGTTTTCCCCAGGCGATCTGGCACAGCCCGGAGGGGGCTAGGCCCATCACCGTCTGGTGCTCCAACGATTATCTCGGCATGGGCCAGAACCGGGACGTGACCCGCGCCATGGTCGAGGCGGCCTGGCGCCTGGGCACCGGGTCCGGCGGCACCCGCAACATTTCCGGCACCAGCCATCCCATCGTCGAGCTGGAGGCCGAGCTTGCCGACCTGCACGGCAAGGAGGCGGCGCTGGTGCTCACCTCCGGCTACGTGTCCAACCAGGCCGGCATCTCGACCCTGGCAGGGCTCATTCCGGACTGCCTCGTCCTGTCGGACGCTCTCAACCACAACTCGATGATCGAGGGCGTGCGCCAGTCGGGCTGCGACAAGGCGGTGTTCCGCCACAACGACCTCGCTCACCTGGAGGAGTTGCTCCAGGCCGCCGGCGACCGGCCCAAGCTGATCGTGTTCGAGAGCGTCTATTCCATGGACGGGGACGTCTCGCCCATCCACGCCATCTGCGACCTGGCCGAGCGCTATGGGGCCATGACCTATCTCGACGAGGTTCATGCGGTGGGCATGTACGGCCCCCGCGGCGGCGGCATCGCCGAGCGCGACGGGGCCATGCACCGGGTCGACGTGATCGAGGGCACCCTCGCCAAGGCCTTCGGGGTCATGGGCGGCTACCTGACCGGGCGCAAGACCGTGATGGACGCCATCCGCAGCTTCGCCCCGGGCTTCATCTTCACCACCGCCCTTCCCCCGGCGGTGGCCGCGGCGGCCACGGCCTCGATCCGCCACCTGAAGGCGTCCTCCGTGGAGCGGCACAAGCAGCAGCGCCAGGTCGCCCGCACCAAAGCCACCTTGAGCGGGGCAGGCCTGCCGATCCTGGACACGGCCACTCATATCGTGCCGGTGATGGTGGGCGATGCGGAGGCCTGCAAGGCGGCCTCAGACCGCTTGCTGGAAAGGCACGGGATTTACATCCAGCCGATCAACTACCCCACCGTGCCCCGCGGCACGGAGCGGCTTCGCATCACCCCTGGCCCCTTCCACACCGACGCCCATATCGACGCCCTCGCGGCCGCCCTGGTGGAGGTCTGGACCGCCCTCAAGCTCCCTCTACGGCCGAAAGCGCAGGCGGCTGAATAAAGATCGTTTTCAACCTTGCGCACGGGGCCGCGCTGTGGCAGTAAGCGGCCCTTCCCGGTTGGCGGGCTGCCGTAGCTCAGTGGTAGAGCACTCCCTTGGTAAGGGAGAGGTCGAGAGTTCGATCCTCTCTGGCAGCACCA
>DASQTM010000320.1:0-5936 GCA_035641875.1 Microvirga sp.
GGCTGCGGGCAGGCCCGGCGCACAGCCTGGGCCTCTCGCCAGAAGGTTGCGAGCCCTTCTGCGAGACCGTGCCCTGCTCCCGCTTCTTGCGACGCCTCGCGAGCGCGCCCCTCGGGGAACAAGACTGAGCCACCTATAGCCTAGCTTATGAGCCATGTCAAGAACAAAGTGAGAACATGCTCGCCGGCAGACCGGGGTCCCGCGCCGTCATGGCCGGGCCCGGCCTTGATCCGGGGATCAGCCCGGCCATCCCCGTCTTCAAGCCACACAGCGCCCGAAAGGCGTGGATGCCCGGCACAAGGCCGGGCAGGACACAGAGGTGTCAGCCCGACCGGAGCGCAGCAGCGCCACGTGAGCGAAACGGAGGAGGGCAGGGTGCAGGATCGAGTGCTACGCCTTGTGCTGCTCGGCTAACGGCTGCGCTCTTCGCGAAGAGGGCCTTCCCTCACCCGGCTGCTGCGCAGCCACCCTCTCCCAAACGGGAGAGGGAGAAGAGGCGCGTCTCCCGTGCTCTCTGGAGCCTCCTCCAAGCCGCTTCGCTCTCAGGATGAGGTTTTGGACGTTGGACCCGACAAAATCTCCCGCACGACGCGTTCTTCCGGAGATCACGCGACAAAGCCGACGGTGACGCCAGGGCCCGGAACTGCCATATACGGCCCATGATCGATCATCCGACGCGCGATGTGGGCTTCGGCGTTTACGTCCATTGGCCCTTCTGCGCTTCCAAATGCCCCTATTGCGACTTCAACAGCCATGTCCGCCACCGGCCGGTGGATCAGGAGCGCTTCCTGGCGGCCTTCCGGCAGGAGATCGCCCACACCGCCGCGCGCATTCCCGGGCGGACAGTCAGCAGCATCTTCTTCGGCGGCGGCACGCCCTCGCTCATGAGGCCCGACACCGTGGGCGCCATCCTCGACGCTATCAGCGGGGCCTGGAGCATCGATCCGGGGGCCGAGGTGACGCTCGAGGCCAACCCCACCAGCGTCGAGGCCGGGCGGTTTCGCGGCTACCGCCATGCGGGCATCAACCGGGTGTCGCTCGGCGTGCAGGCCCTCAACGATCCCGACCTGCGGCGCCTCGGGAGAATGCATTCCGTGGACGAAGCCCTGGCGGCCGTGAAGATCGCGGCCTCCATCTTCGAGCGCTATTCCTTCGATCTCATCTATGCCCGTCCCGATCAGACGCCGCAGGCCTGGGGCGCGGAGCTGGAGCAGGCCATCGGCCATGCGGTGGAGCACCTTTCGCTCTACCAGCTCACCATCGAGCCCGGCACCTGGTTCGAGCGCCTCCACGCCGCGGGCAAGATCGCCGTGCCGGACGAGGACACCGGTCGCGCCCTCTACGACATCACGCAGGAAGTCTGCGAGAAGCACGGGCTTCCGGCCTACGAGATTTCGAACCACGCCAGGCCGGGCGCGGAATCCCGGCACAACCTGCTCTATTGGCGCTATGGCGAATATGCGGGCATCGGCCCCGGCGCCCATGGCCGCCTCGTCACCGGCAACGCGCGCTTGGCAACCTCCACGGAGAAGCATCCGGAGACTTGGCTGGAGCGGGTCGAGCGCGACGGCCATGGGATCGTCGAGGAGGAGGTTCTGACTTCCGAGGCCGAGGGCGACGAGTTCCTGCTCATGGGGCTGCGTTTGAAGGAGGGTGTCGACCCGCGCCGCTTCGAGGCTTTTACGGGCCGGACGCTGAACGAAAGGCGGCTGCGCAACTTGGCTGAGGAGGGCCTTATCCAGGTGGACCGCTCGCGCCTTGCGGTGACGCCGAAAGGCTTCCCGGTGCTCAACGCGGTGATCGCCGAGTTGGCGGCTTAAAAGCAAACCAACCCGGTCACCCCAGACGCCGTGAGGCGATCCGGGGCTTCGCAGAATAAAGCCCCGTGTCATCCCGGCGCAGGCCGGGATCCATAGACACCACGCTTCCAGGAAGAGCGCCGCGGGATCGTCTGCGCCGCATCCTGCGCCATCGGCGGATATGGATTCCCGCCTGCGCGGGGATGACAGCGTTGAGGTTCACGCGCCAAATCCTGCCCACGATCCCGGATCGGCTTTGCCGTCCGGCATGACGGCGTATCGCTTCAGCCCCGGATCTTCCCCTCGATCGCATCCCACACGTCCACGGCCAGATCCGGGCCGCCGAGGCGCTTGATCGCTCGCACTCCCGTGGGCGCGGTCACGTTGATCTCGGTGAGGTGGCCGTCGATCACGTCGATCCCTACGAGGATGAGGCCCATGCGCTTGAGGTCGGGGCCGATGGTCTCGCAGATCTCGCGCTCCCGGTCGGTGAGGTCGGTGGGCCGCGCCGCGCCGCCGCGCACCATGTTGGAGCGGATGTCGTTGGCGGCCGGCACGCGGTTGATCGCGCCCGCAGCCTGGCCGTCGATCAGGATGATGCGCTTGTCGCCTTCCGTGATGCGCGGCAGGAAGCGCTGGATCACCCAGGGCTCCCGGAACAGGTTGGCGAAGAGATCGTAGAGAGAGCCGAAATTCGGATCCTCCCGGCCGACCTTGAACACGCTGGCGCCGCCATGGCCGTAGAGCGGCTTCATCACCACGTCGCCATGTTCGGCCCGGAACGCCTCGATCTCCTCCCGGTCGCGGGAGATGAGGGTCGGCGGCATCAGGTGCGGAAACCGGGTGACGAAGATTTTTTCCGGCGCGTTGCGCACATACGCCGGATCGTTGACCACGAGGGTCTTGGGGTGGATGCGCTCCAGGAAATGGGTGGCCGTGATATAGGCCAGATCGAAGGGCGGGTCCTGGCGCATGAGCACCGCGTCCACCGTGGACAGATCGACCCGCTCGGGGTCGCCGAGGGTGAAGTGGCTGCCCTCCTGGTCGCGCACCTCGACGGCTTCCGCCATCGCCACCACCGCGCCGTCGCGCAGGCTCAGGCGATCGGGGGTGTAGTGCAGGACCCGGTGGCCCCGCCGTTGCGCCTCGAGCAGCAGGGCGAAACCCGTATCGCCCGCGATCTTGATGCTCCGGATATGATCCATTTGGATCGCAACGGTCAGGGTCATGGCTCGGCCTCCTTGGAAGCGGGGTTATTGGCCTGAAACCTCGCGATGGCAACCTTTCCGCTCGCCCGGTGAACGAAAAGGGTGGGGAAGGGTTATCGCATAGCCCCGCTTGCCTCGTCCCGCCCTCTATCGCGGATAAGCCCAAGCTCCCACATGTGACAGATCATGCCGCGCCGCGCCCTTCTCATCGTCAACGCTCAGAGCCGCAACGGCGAATCCCAGCTGGAGACAGCCGTCGAGAGGCTGGAAGCCCACGGCATCGCGCCCGTCCATCTCGAATGCGGCCGCCGGGAGGACCTGTCGCCCCTCATCGTGGAGAACGCGAACGACGTGGATTGCGCGATCGTCGGCGGCGGCGACGGAACCCTGAACGCGGCGGCCTTCGGGGTGATCGAGGCGGGGCTGCCCCTAGGCATCCTCCCGCTGGGCACGGCGAACGATCTTGCCCGCACCCTGGATATCCCGTCCGATCTCGACGGCGCCGCCAAGGTGATCGCCGAGGGCCGCACGCGAAACATCGATCTCGGCATCGTCAACGGCCAGCCGTTCTTCAACGTGGCCAGCATCGGCCTGTCGGCCGAGCTGGCGCAGCAATTGACCACGGAAATCAAGCGCCGGTTCGGCCGCCTCGGCTACGGGCTTGTGGCCATGAAGGTTCTGGTTCAGGCCCGCCCGTTCCGGGCCACCATCGTCAGCGAATCCGAGACCGCGCGCGTGAGAACGTTGCAGATCGCCGTCGGAAACGGGCGCTTCTACGGCGGCGGCAACGCGGTGGAGAAGGATGCGGCCATCGACGACCAGAATCTCGATCTCTACAGCCTCGAACTGGAGCGCGCCTGGAAGCTGGCGCTCATGGCGCGCTCCTTCCGCTACGGCGAGCACGGGGCCTGGAGCGAGGTGCGCGCCATCCGGGCCAAGGAGTTCGACATCCGCACCCGGCGGCCGAGGCCGGTCAATGCGGATGGGGAGATCGTGACCCAGACGCCCGCGCATTTCTCGATCAGGCCCCGCGCCGTGCGGGTGTTCGCGCCTTAGGCTGTTCATCAAGCGCAGGGAGCCCTCCAATCGCGACCTGCTCTCCTCCCCCCTGTGGGGAGGGAAAAGGAGGTGTGGTTCCCAGCCAGGGATTCCCTTTTGCGGGACTGCGTCCCGACCCTCCGCTACGCTCCGGCCGGACCGGTCCAAAGGACCGGCAGAATGACACTGGGGTGACGCTTGGTGTCATCCCGCCGATCCTGCGGATCGGACCGGCGAGCGCAGCGAGGGAAGGGGATCCATTCACACCTGCAACGCAAGCTCTCCTCCCCGCAAGGGGGAGGGAGACAGGCGTTACGGCTTGATAGGCCAGCCTCTCAGGTCGGTAAGGCTCAGTCCCTGCCGTGGCGCACCGCATCCTCGATGCCGCCGCGGCTGAGGCCGATGTCGCACAGGATGTTGTCATCCAGCGTGCTCACATGGCGCAGGGCGCGGCGGATGCGGATTTCCCGCGCGAGCGCCTCGAACAGGCCCCGGATGCGGGACGGCTTCCCGGCCGCTTCGGAGGTCCAGTGGAAAGCGGTTGAAAGATCGGTCATGGCTTTCTCTCCTCAAGTTCGATGAGGAGATGATGCTCCTGCCCCTTGCATAAGGGAAACGAATGTTCATTATATGTAAGATAATGATCCATTATGGAGGCAGCCGTGCCGCACAACCTCGACGTCAGCCTGCTGAGAGCCTTCGTGGCCGTGGTCGACGCAGGCGGCATGACCGCCGCCGCGGGCAGCCTGAACCTGACCCAGGCGGCGGTGAGCCAGCAGATCAAGCGGCTGGAGGAGACCGTGGGGGAGGGCCTGGTCACCCGGGACCGGCGCGGGATGGAGCTGACCCCGGCGGGCGAGCGCCTCTATGGCCGGGCGAAACGGCTTCTGTCCCTCAACGATGAAATCTGGACCGAGATGACGACGCCGGTCTACGAGGGGGAGGTGCGCCTCGGCATTCCCAGCGACATCATCACCACCTATCTGCCCACCTTCCTGAAGGAGTTCACGCGCCGCTATCCCCGGGTGCAGATTTCTCTGCACAGCGGCTCGAGCGCAGCCCTTCGCGCAAAGCTTGTTGCCGGCAAGGTCGACGTGGTGCTGGCGACCGAGATGGCCTGCGACCCCGGCGGCGAGAACCTGGTGATGGATCGCCTGGTCTGGGTGGGAGCCCGGGGCGGGGAGGCGGCGTGGCAGCGTCCGCTGCCCGTGTCCATCGGATGCTCGGACTGCGCATTCCGCACGCCGATCCGCGAGGCCTTGCAAAAGGCCGGCATCGAATGGCGCTCGGTCTCCGAGGTGACCAATACCTCGGCGCAGGTGGCCACGGTGGCCGCCGACATCGCCGTCATGGCCTGGATGGCCTCCACCGTGCCGGCCAACCTCGACGTGCTGGGTCCCGAGACCGGCCTGCCCCTGCTCCCCCCGTTCCTGGTCAACCTCTACCTGCCGGGAGGCGGCGGCAGCCACATCGTGCAGGAAATGGCCCGCGCCATCCGCGATGCGGTGCGGGATCCACGCAAGTTGGCGGCTTAGGATAGATCGCTCCGCGCAAAGCCCGAGAACTAAGCTCGCTTCACAGGAGCGCCCGTTACAGAAAAGGCATTGTAATTTTCGGGCCCCTCCTTGAGGGCAGTAGCCGCTCGCAGGTTGCCTTTCTCCAGAAACTCAAGCCCTTCATGCAAATGGTGACGGTCCCAGATCGCATCCAGTCTTGCTTCGAAGCGGCCGTTGGTGAGGATCCCACCCTCATACCTCCATATTTCGATGCCTCTTGAGCCTGCGAGTTCGAAAATTCGCTTCGCCGCAGCGCGGGAGAACAGCATGACGGACTTATCTCCAAACCGGAAAAAGTCCTCGGGATCCTCGTGGAGGATGCATCTTTTCATCTC
>DASQTM010000321.1:0-8655 GCA_035641875.1 Microvirga sp.
TGGAGAAGGAGGGCATCGTCGGACCCGCCAACCACGCCGGAAAACGAGACATCCTGCTGGAAAACCACCAAATCGACGAGGATTAAAATCCAGGTCTGCTGGAACCTTGGCCGGTCGCCTGCGTCATCAACAGGCCTATGAAACGGTCAAGCCGTCTCCCATACCGGCCTCAAGGAGATCCCGGATGCGTTTTGCGAGCCTTGCAGGCCTCTTGGCGATCCTTCCGCTCGCTGCGGGATCATCGCCGGCTGCGGCCCAGACGCTGCCCAGGGACCTCTTTCTGCCGCCCAAGCGGCCTGTCACGTCCACCACCGCCGATTCGGCGGCGCAGGGCTTCAACCTGTCGGCGCCCCCGCTCGCGACCTCGCGCTTCCTTGCGCCGGCTGCTTCCGTTGCGGCAATCGCTCCACCGCCGCGGCCCGAGCCGGCCAGGCCCGTGAACGCAGAGCAGGTTCTCGCCGCCACCGCGCCGCTCCCTCCAGCCCGGCCCATCGCGGCTGAAAGCCCGGAAGCGGAGCCGATCGTCATCGCGCCCAGGCCCATCGTGACCGCCTCCGTCGGCCCGATCGCCCGGGGCGAGCCCCTGCCGAACAGCGCCGTCATCGAGCGGGCGAACGCCTATTTCACGGGTCTCAGCACCCTCGTGGCCGATTTCACCCAGGTGGGCGGCGACAGACGCCGGATGGGCGGCACCCTCTATCTCCAGCGCCCTGGCAAGGTGCGGTTCGAATACGATCCGCCCGCCACCCTGGAGGTGATCGCCGACGGCCGCTCCGTGGCGGTGCGGGACCGGAAGCTCGCCACCCAGGACCTCTACTCGATTTCCCAGACTCCCCTGAAATTCCTCCTGCGCGAGAAGGTTAATCTCGGCCAGGACATCGCCGTGACAGGCATCAGCAACGACGGCGGCTCGGTTCGCATCAACCTGGAAGATCGTTCCACCTTGGGCGGCACCTCGCGGATCACCCTGTCTTTCGACCCGCAGGTGGAGACCTTGAGCGAATGGCGCATCGTCGACGCGCAGGGGTTCCATACGGTAGTGCGCCTCAACAAGGTGGAGCGGGGCCGCCGGATCGACCAAGACCTGTTCCGGATCAGCTACGACCAGATGGTGGGCGATAACAACCGCTGATCCGTTCTGCGCCCACGGCGACGCTTCCCTTGGAGGAAAATCTGTCGTAGCCGGGAGAGGACTTGCCGAAGGGTCCTCTCGTGAAGCTCACCGTCTCCACCTGGAACATCAACTCCGTCCGCCTGCGCATCGACCAGGTGGGCCGCTTCCTGAAGGAGCGGCGCCCGGACATCCTGTGCCTGCAGGAAACCAAATGCCCGAACGACAAGCTGCCCCTCAAGGAGTTGCAATCCTTCGGCTATCCCTTCGTGGTCCATATGGGCCAGAAGGGCTATAACGGCGTGGCCATCCTGTCCCGCTATCCCTTCTCCGAGACCACCGTGATGGAGATGTGCGGCCGCCAGGACGCCCGGCACATCACCGTCACCTTGAGCCGCGAGGCCAAGGCGGCTGCTGGCGTCGTGATCCATAATTTCTACGTTCCCGCCGGCGGCGACATCCCCGATCCGGGGCTCAACGAGAAATTCCGCCACAAGCTCGACTTCATGGAGGAGCTGCGCGCCTGGGGCGGACGGGCGAAGCCCACCTCAGGCCCGGCAATCCTGGTGGGCGACCTCAACGTGGCCCCCCTCGAGCATGACGTGTGGAGCCACAAGCAGCTTCTCGACGTGGTGAGCCATACGCCCGCCGAGACCAAGGCCCTAGAGGAGCTGCGCCAGGAGGCCGGCTGGGTCGACGCCATGCGGCACGTGCGCCCGGAGCCGGAAAAGATCTATTCCTGGTGGAGCTACCGGGCGCCCGACTGGGCCGCCGCCAACAAGGGCCGTCGGCTCGACCATATCTGGGTCTCGGGCGACCTCGCCGGGTCGATCCGCTCCGTGGACGTCGCCCGCGAGACCCGCGGCTGGGAGCGCCCCTCCGACCACGTGCCGGTGACGGCGGTGCTGGAGCTCTGAGGGGGCCGCCGCCGCTTGCTGTCTAAGATGTCGGGGTTTCGCCATCGATGGCGAGGAGTTGCTGGCGCACCTGCTCTAGGCTCTGGTTCAGGCGGGCCAGCCCCTCGTCCATGGCCTCCTGCATGGCGGCGGCGGCCTCGGGGAATTCCTCCAAGACCCGGCGCATGAGGCTGGGGGTGACGCGGATCGTCACCGAGGGGTCCCGGGCGGTGGCGGTGGCGGGCCGCCGGATGCGGGTGAACAGCGCCGTCTGGCCGATGAGCGCCCCAGGACCTGCGACGAAATCCGCCGGCGCGCCGTCCTCCTGGGCGTTCAGCGCGATGGCGCCGCTTCTCACCACATAGCCTCCGTCCGACGGGTCGCCCTTGCGGAACAGGACGTCGCCCGCCCCCAGGCTGCGGGTCTCGGACGCGAAGGCGACGAGGCGCAGGGCGTCCCGGCCCAGCAGGTTGAACAGGGGCGCGCTGGACAGGATGGCGATATCGTCCTCAAGCGCCATGGATCACGGGATCAGCTTGTAGCCGCCGGGCTCGGTGACGAGAATGCGGGCGTTGGACGGATCGGTCTCGATCTTCTGCCGCAGCCGGTAGATATGCGTTTCCAGGGTGTGGGTGGTCACGTTGGAATTGTAGCCCCAGACCTCCGTCAGCAGGGTGTCGCGCCCGACCACCGCCTGCCCGGCCCGGTAGAGATAGCGCAGGATCGCCGTCTCCTTCTCGGTCAGCTTGAGCTTGGAGCCCTTGTCCGTGGTGAGCAGCTTGGAGCCGGGGCGGAAGGTGTAGGGGCCGATCTGGAACACCGCGTCCTCGCTCGCCTCGTATTGGCGCAGCTGCGCCCGGATGCGGGCGAGCAGCACGGCGAACTTGAAGGGTTTCACCACGTAATCGTTGGCGCCGGCCTCGAGACCGATCACCGTGTCCGTGTCGGACCCTTGCGCGGTGAGCATGATCACCGGGCTGCGGAAGCCGTTCTGGCGCATGGCTTTGACGGCTTCGCGTCCATCCATGTCGGGCAGGCCCACATCCATGATGACGAGGTCGATTCGGTCGCCCTTCACCGCGTCGACCGCACGGGTCGCCGTGTCGGCGGTGGCGACCTGGAACTCGTCGTAAAATCCGAGCTGTTCGGCGAGGGTGTCGCGCAGATCCTGATCGTCGTCAACGATGAGGAGGCGGCTGGCATTCGACATCTCAAACCCTTCACCATGATGGAACGCGCGGGCGCTGGACCCGCATCGGGAGAGAAACCGCGCCTGCTCCCGTCTCGAGGCATGATCCTCTCGAACGCCGCAGGCCCGCCTGTTCACAATGCAAGCCCAGGCTTGATACCATGCCCGGACTTAAAGAGTAGTCATTCCCAGCTTGACAACAAGGGGGCCGGTGCTGCCCTTCCACTGCCTATGAAGAGCCCGCGCGTCAACCTCATTCGGGTCTACCGCTCCCCTGTCGATCACCGCCGGGGGCGGCTGGAGGCCGGAGCCCTTGTGATTCCTTGCGCCCTGGGACGCTCCGGCGTTCGCCGCGCCAAGCGCGAGGGCGACGGCGCTTCCCCGGCCGGGCGCTTTCGCCTGCTGCAGGCCTTCTACCGCGCCGATCGCGGCCCGCGCCCGCGCACCGGCCTGCGCCTGCGCCCGATCCGCCCCGGTGACGGCTGGTCCGACGACGTGCGGGACCGGCGCTACAACCGCCCTGTTCCCCTGCCCTGCCCCACAAGCCATGAAAAGATGTGGCGGGACGACGGCCTCTACGACGTGGTGATCGACATCGCCTGGAACCGCGGTCCCATCGTGAAGGGCCGCGGCAGCGCCATCTTCCTGCATCTCGCCCGCCCGGGCTTTCTGCCCACGGAAGGCTGCGTGGCGGTGGACAGGCGCATGATCCGTCGCCTCCTGGAGCGGATCGGACCGGAGACGCGGATCGAGATCGTGGGCTGAGGGCATGATCCTGATCGCGACCCGCTCAGATGACCTGCGGGACGCGCATCCCGAAGGTCCGCCCCATCCGCGCCGCTTCAGCCGTTCATGGTTTCATAGAACGTCTCAGGCGCGTCGATCTCCCGGATCCTCCCCTTTTCGATGAGCAGGAAGCGGGTGCCGACGGTTTTCACGAAGGTCCTGTCGTGGGACACCACGATGCAGGTGGCCTCAGCGTCAAGAATTTCCGATTCCAGCTGCTCCCGTCCTGGGATGTCCACATGGTTGGTGGGCTCGTCCATGAGGTAGAAGTTCGGCTCCGACAGGCGCAGGGCCAGGAGACCCAGGCGTGCCCTTTGTCCCGGCGAAAGCCGGCCGATGGGCAGGTTCTGCCTGTCGATGGAAAACCCTGCCTCCGCCAGCACCGCCCGGCTGCGCTGATCGCCGAGGCGGAAGGACAGAATGAAATCATGCGCCGTGGCCCGTTCGGGCAATTGCGCCATGTCCTGGTCCACGTAGCCGAGGGCGAGGCTCGGGCTCACCCGAATTCCGGGAAGGACCTCCGGCCCGAGCATGGTCCGGCGCAGCAGGCGGATGAACTGGGACTTGCCCGCCCCGTTGCGCCCAAGCACGACGATCCGGTCTCGCTGCGCCACCTCGAGTTTCGGGATCGCGAACAGCATCCTGCCATCCGGAGCCTGCACCGCCACATTCTCCAGGGACACCAGGACGCGGGCATGGGTGCCGCGATTGGTAAGGCGGATCTCGCCCGGCCGCTCCCGATGGGCGGCGCGGACGCTCCCCTCCAGGGCCTCGGCCCGGCGCCTGATTTGCGCGGATTTCACCTGGGCCGCGTCGCTGCCGCTGTTGATGCCCATATTGCGCAACTCCTGCGCGCTCTGGCGCAGCCTTTTCACCTCGCGCAGGGTTTTGTCCTGCTGCGCCTGCGCTGCTGCGTCATAGGCGGCGAGCAGATCGCGGGCGCGGCGGTAGGGATGGGAGAAGGAAATCGATTCCTGCGGCCGCAGGAAAAGGGTTTTGGTAGTGCAGGCATCGAGGAAATCCCGGTCGTGGCTCGCCACCACGATGGCCGTGGCATAGCCGTGAGTGTTGATCCACGCTTCGAGCCGAAACAGCTTCGCCAGATCGAGGTGATTGGTCGGCTCGTCGAGAAGCAGCACATCCGGCTCGGTGATCCAGGCTCGAGCAATGAGGGCGAGGCGCTGCCAGCCGCCGCTGAGCGCCCGCAGGGGCAGGACGCGCAGATCCGGCGGGGTCTCGAACGCGTCGAGCGCCATGTCGACCCGCCATTCCTGACCCTCCCGCTCCGCGGCTGGAAGAGCCCCGTGCAGGACGTCATGGAAGGACATGTCGAGCAGGCCTGCGGGAACGTCCTGCTCGACCAGCGCGACCTGCAAGCCGCGCGAGCGGACGATGTCGCCCTCCGTCGGGTCGAACAGGCCCGCGAGGCATTTGAGGAGCGTCGTTTTTCCGGCGCCGTTCGCCGCCACGAGGCCGAGGCGGTCGCCCTCGCCGATGACGAGGTTCAGGTTGCGGAACAGGGGCGTGGAGGCCAGAACGGAAACATTGCGAAGGCTGATGCAAGCCATGATCGTCTCACTGGTGCTGCGCGCCTGCGGCAAGGGCAAGGGGCGCGCGAAGTCTTGAACGTGTGGGACGCGGCCCGAGCCTTTTCAGGCGAGGGACGCGGCAAGCCGTTCAGAGCTGACCAGAATGAGATGAAGACGCGGGGAGCATTTTCAGCAAAAGTGGAAACCGGTTTTGCGTTCGAAAATGCGGCAGAAAATCTTGAGCGTCAGATCCGTTCGATGGCCGGCCCTGCAACAAGCTGCTGCAGGGCATTCCAGGGGCCGAACATGCGTAAGTGCATCGCTTCACACATGCAGCCCTCCCTGGTTCGAACGTGGATCGATGGGCAAGCCTTAGCGGGAATCCGCAACGGACGCAACGCCTCCATCCGCAAAGGGACGCGATCCGGCCCTCCCTTACTGGCCTGAGGCCGCAGGTCGAGGCCGGCTCCCGAAGATCGCGCTGCCCACCCGCACATGGGTGGCCCCGAGCTGGATCGCGGCGTCGAAATCGGCGCTCATGCCCATGGACAGCGCGTTCAATCCGTGGCGCTGCGCGATGGTGTTGAGCAGCGCGAAATGGGGCGATGGCGGATCCTCCGCGGGCGGGATGCACATCAGGCCTTCGACTGCCAGCCCCCAGCGGCTGCTGCAGGCTTCGAGAAAGCCGTCCACCTCGGCCGGTACGATCCCGCCCTTCTGCGGCTCCTCTCCAGTGTTCACCTGCACCAGCAGGCGCGGTTTCCGGCCCGACCTTGCCATCTCCTTCGCCAGCGCCTCGGCCAGCGAGGGACGGTCGAGGGTATGGATCACGTCGAAGAGCTCCACGGCCTCCCTGGCCTTGTTGGACTGGAGCGGCCCGATCATGTGCAGCTCCACGCCCGGAGAGCGCTCGCGCAAGGCGGGCCATTTCGCCTTGGCCTCCTGCACGTAGTTCTCCCCGAACACCCGCTGGCCTGCACCGAGAACCGGCTCGATGCTCTCCGCCGGAAAGGTTTTGGACACGGCCACAAGGGTGATGGAGGACGGATCGCGCTCGTAATCCGACGCCGCGCGCCGGATGCTCTCCTGCACCTGCCTGAGGCCATCGACGGGATCGTTCTCGCCTGGATTCGTCTGGCTCATGGGGTCCTCGCTCTGCTCTGTCATCCCCGGCCGGAGGTGACGACAGTCACCGGAGGGGAAGGGGATCCACGGTCAAGCGCATCGCGTCGGATCCCCTTCCCGGCCCTTCAGGCCCCAGTCCGGTCCGAAGGACCGGCAGGATGACATGGAACGAAGCTTGACCGTCTCCCGCGCGCGAAACCGTTGACCGCGCGGGAGAGCTGTGTCCTAGTCCGCCCCAACCCGGCAGCGCAAGCCGCCAACCAGATTCAACGACGGATGTGTTAGGAAAAATGAGGCCCGAGCGCTACAACGCCAAGGAAGCCGAGCTGAAATGGCGGAAGGTCTGGAACGACCGCGACCTGTTCAAAACCCACAACGACGATCCCCGTCCGAAATACTACGTGCTCGAGATGTTCCCGTATCCGTCGGGGCGCATCCACATGGGCCACGTGCGCAACTACACCATGGGCGACGTGGTGGCGCGCTACAAGCGCGCCAGGGGCTTCAACGTGCTCCACCCCATGGGCTGGGACGCCTTCGGGATGCCGGCCGAGAACGCCGCGATGAAGAACAAGGTCCACCCGAAGGAATGGACCTACGCCAACATCGCCACCATGCGGGGCCAGCTCCAATCCATGGGGCTCGCCATCGACTGGAGCCGAGAGATCGCCACCTGCGATCCCGCTTACTACAAGCACCAGCAGCGCATGTTCATCGACTTCCTCGAAGCCGGGCTCGTGGACCGCAAGACCGCGAAGGTGAACTGGGACCCGGTGGACCACACGGTGCTCGCCAACGAGCAGGTGATCGACGGGCGCGGCTGGCGCTCCGGCGCATTGGTCGAGCAGCGCGAGCTGACCCAGTGGTTCCTGAAGATCACCGATTTCGCCCAAGATCTGAACGACCAGCTCGACACTCTCGACCGCTGGCCCGAGAAGGTGCGCCTGATGCAGCGCAACTGGATCGGCCGTTCGGAAGGCCTTCTGGTGCGCTTCGCCCTGCAGCCCGGAACGACGCCCGGCGGCGAGACCGAACTCGAGATCTACACCACGCGCCCGGACACCCTGTTCGGCGCCAAATTCATGGCCGTTGCGCCCGACCATCCCCTGGCCCGCGCCGCCGCCGAGAAGAACCCGGAGCTTGCCGCCTTCATCGAGGAATGCAAGCGCATGGGCACGGCGCTGGAAGCCATCGAGAAGGCGGAAAAGCTCGGCTTCGATACGGGCATCCGGGCGCAGCATCCGTTCGATCCGAACTGGACGTTGCCGGTTTATGTGGCCAACTTCATCCTGATGGAATACGGCACCGGCGCGATCTTCGGCTGTCCGGCGCATGACCAGCGCGACCTGGACTTCGTCAACAAGTACGGCCTCGGCAACACCCCCGTCGTGTGCCCGCCCGACCAGGACCCAGCCTCCTTCGTGATCACCGACGTGGCCTATGACGGCGAGGGCCGGATGATCAATTCCCGCTTCCTCGACGGCATGACCATCGCGGAGGCCAAGGAGGAGGTCGCCCGCCGCCTGGAAGGCGAGACCCGCGCCAATCGTTCCGTGGGCGAGCGCAAGGTGAATTTCCGCCTGCGCGACTGGGGCATCTCGCGCCAGCGCTACTGGGGCTGCCCGATTCCGGTGATCCACTGCGACGAATGCGGCGTCGTGCCGGTGCCGCGGGATCAGTTGCCCGTGGTGTTGCCGGAGGACGTGTCCTTCGACGTGCCCGGCAACCCCCTCGACCGGCACCCCACCTGGAAGCACGTGGATTGCCCGCAATGCGGCGCCAAGGCGCGGCGCGAGACGGACACCATGGACACCTTCGTGGATTCGTCCTGGTACTTCGCCCGCTTCACCGACCCGACCCTGACCGATCAGCCCACGGATCGCGCGACGGTCGATTCCTGGCTGCCGGTGGATCAGTATATCGGCGGCATCGAGCATGCGATCCTGCACCTGCTCTATTCGCGTTTCTTCACCCGCGCCATGAGGAAAACCGGCCATGCGGGCCTCGACGAGCCTTTCG
>DASQTM010000322.1:0-3369 GCA_035641875.1 Microvirga sp.
GTTTTCACCTTCACCCTGCGGGCGGGCCACCGCTGGTCGGACGGTTCGCCGTTCACGGCGGAGGACTTCCGCTATTACTGGGAGGACGTGGCGCAGAACAAGGATCTGTCGCCCGCAGGGCCTCCGGAGTTCATGCTGGCCGGCGGACAACCCCCGCGCTTCGAGGTCATCGACGAGCGCACCGTACGCTACACCTGGGACAAGCCCAATCCGCGCTTCCTGCCGCAGCTTGCCGGGTCCATCGACCCCGGCATCTACCGGGCCTCCGCCTACCTGAGGCAGTTTCACGCCAATTATGCGGACAAGGCGTCCCTCGAGGAGAAGGCGCAGAAGCAGAAGCTGAAGTCCTGGGCGGCCCTGCACAACCGCCTCGACGACATGAAGGAGCAGACCAATCCCAATCTGCCGACACTCATGCCCTGGCGCGTGACCAATACGGCGCCGGCGACCCGCTTCGTCTTCGAGCGCAACCCCTACTACCACCGGGTCGACAAGCAGGGGCAGCAATTGCCCTACGTGGACCGGATCATCATGGATACGTCGGCCGGCGGTCTTTTCGCCGCCAAGGCCAATGCGGGCGAGGAGGACCTCCTGTTCCGCGGCCTCTCCATGGCCGACATCCCGATCCTGAAGGAGGGCGAAAAGGCTAAAGGTTACAGGACCCTGCTCTGGCCCTATGCGCGCGGGACGGAGCTTGCGCTCTATCCCAACCTCAACGCCGCGGACCCGGTCTGGCGCAATCTCAACCGGGACCTGCGGTTCCGCCGGGCCCTGTCGCTGGGCATCGACCGCAAGACCCTCAACAACGCGCTCCTGTTCGGCCTCGGCACCGAGGGCAACAATACGGTTGTGGCGGAAAGCCCCCTCTTCTCGCCGGAGCTGCGCAGCCTCAACGCCGAGTACAACCCGGCCGAGGCCTCGCGCCTTCTCGACGAGATCGGCCTGACCAACCGCAACGGCGCCGGCATCCGCCTTCTTCCCGACGGGCGGGAGCTGGAGATCATCGTCGAGACGGACGGCGAGAGCACCCTCGTGGTGGACGGGCTGACCCTGATCACCGAGTTCTGGCGCGAGATCGGCGTCAGGCTTTTCGTGAAGCCGCAGGATCGCACCGTGCTGCGAAACCGCTCCTTCGCCGGTCTCACGGTCATGGTCGCGGCGCCTGGCATCGACAACGCCATCCCGACCGCCCTCATGCCGCCGAGCGAACTCGCCCCCATGCGCCAGGACAATTACGCCTGGCCGAAATGGGGCCAGCATGTGGAGACCATGGGCAAGAACGGGGAGCCAGTGGACATTCCGGAAGCCAAACGGCTCCTCGAGCTCTACAAGACCTGGATGGAGACCGGAAACCGGGAGGCGCAGCGGGACGTCTGGCGCGAGATGCTGCGCAACCATGCCGAGAACCAATGGGTCATCGGCACCGTGGCGGGCGCCCTGCAGCCCATCGTCGTGCGCAACGGCCTGCACGGCCTGCCCGAGAAGGCGCTCTACAGTTGGGAGCCGACGGCGATGCTCGGCATCTACCGCCTGGATGAGATCTACTGGAACAAGGCCGCTGGCAAAGAGGCTCGCCGATGATCCGTTTCCTGTTGCGTCGCATCATGACCATGGCCGTGACCCTGCTCATCATCTCGGCCCTGGTGTTCTTCATCATCAAGCTGCCGCCGGGGGACTTCCTGACCAATCAGATCGCGGAGCTCAGGGCGCAAGGGGAATCCGCCTCCGTCGCCAAGGCCGAGTTCCTCATCAAGCAATATGGATTGGACAAGCCCGTTTGGCAGCAATACCTGGTCTGGATCGGCATCATGCCCGGCCCCAACGGCTTTTCCGGCCTGTTGCAGGGGGATTGGGGCTGGTCCTTCGAGTTCGACAAGCCGGTGGTGGACGTGGTCGGCGACGCCCTGTGGCTGACGCTCCTGGTGAACTTCGCGGTGGTGATCTTCATCCACATCATCGCGATCCCCATCGCGATCTATTCGGCCACCCGGCAATATTCGGTGGGAGACTACTTCGCCACCTTCATCGGCTATATCGGGCTCGCCACCCCGAGCTTCCTGCTGGCGCTCATCCTTCTCTACTACATGAACCGCTGGTTCGGCGTTTCCATCGGCGGCCTCTACGACGCGCAATATGCGGGCGAAGCCTGGACGTGGCCCAAGATCAAGTCCCTCCTGTCCCATCTCGTGGTCCCCACCGTGGTGATCGGGCTTGCAGGCACGGCCTCCATGATCAGGCGCATGCGGGCCAATCTTCTCGATGAGTTGGGCAAGCAGTATTACGTGACCGCCAAGGCGAAGGGGCTCGGGCCGACGAAGGCCCTGCTGAAATATCCCTTCCGCATGTCGCTCAACCCGTTCATCGCCGATATCGGCAACCTGCTGCCGCATCTGATCTCGGGCTCGGTTCTGGTGTCGCTCGTTTTAAGCCTGCCCACCGTGGGCCCGATCCTGCTCAGCTCGCTCAAGAGTCAGGACCAGTTCCTGGCAGGCTTCATCCTGATGTTCGTGGCCGTGCTCACGGTGATCGGCATGCTGGTCTCCGACTTCCTGCTGGCCTGGCTCGATCCGCGAATCCGCATGGGAGGCGGGCGATGAACACGGCGCCGCCGCTCAAGCGGCATTACGTCGACCCCGCGCCGTTCGACCCCGGTGCGACGGAGCCAGTCGGCACGGAGAACGAGAGCTTCTACCGCGCCTCCTCCTGGCAGCTCATGTGGTGGAAGTTCCGCCGCCACAAGGTGGCGCTCGCGGCGGCCATCATTCTCCTGATCTTCTATTGTCTCGTGCCCTTCGTCGAGGTGATCGCGCCCTACAACCAGACCAAGCGCCACGGCGAATTCCTCTATGCGCCGCCCCAGGGCGTCCACCTGATGCACGAGGGCCGCCTCGTCGGCCCCTTCGTCTATCCTTATGCCCACAGCTTTGATCTGGAATCATTCCGGCGCGTCTATACGGTCGATTCATCCCGGCCGCAGCCGCTCCGGTTTTTCTGCCGTGGGGACGCCTACGAATTCTGGGGAATGTGGCAGACGGATTTCCACCTGTTCTGCCCGCCGCAGGACGGCACGGTCTTCATCCTCGGCACCGACAGGCTCGGGCGCGACCTCTTCTCGCGCATCATCTACGGCGCGCGGATCTCGCTCACCATCGGCATCGTCGGCATTGCCGTGTCCTTTACGCTCGGCCTCTTCTTCGGCGGCCTCGCCGGCTATCTCGGCGGTTGGGTCGACCACGTAGTCGCGCCGGAACGACTCGAGGTTGAAGCTCTGCCGGTAGGGATAGACGAAGGGGCCGATCAACCGCCCTTCGTGCATGAGATGGATCCCCTGCGGCGGCGCGTAGATGAAGTCGCCGTTGCGCCGGGTCT
>DASQTM010000323.1:0-3013 GCA_035641875.1 Microvirga sp.
CAGGACCTGCGCACGATCGTGGCCAAGCACCTCAACGCCGCCGCCGTGACCGAGCGCGAGGACGTGGCGAAGCTGAATGGCGGCCTCAAGGACGATCTGACCTCCAAGGGCATGCTCTTCAACAATCCCGATGCGGCTCCCTTCCGAGAGGCGCTCAGAAAGGCCGGCTTCTACGCCGAGTGGAAGAAGAAGTATGGCGAGGAGGCCTGGGCCATCCTCGAGAAGGCTGTCGGAAGCAGCCTGAGCTGACCGGACGTCGCACACTGATGAACGGCCGGCGCAGCCGCCGGCCGTTCCCTGAACGGCACGCCCTGCGCCATCGAACGGGCGCCATGATGCTCCCACGCCGGAGAGGCCTATGGTCGATCGTCTGAAGGGAAAAACGGCCATCGTGTTCGGCGCAGGGTCCTCGGGGCCGGGCTGGGGAAACGGCAAGGCCGCCGCCGTGGCCTACGCCCGGGAAGGGGCGCAGGTCGCCTGCGTCGACCTCGTCCAGGCGGCCGCCGACGAAACCGCCTCCATCATCGAAGGGGAGGGCGGTGTCTCGGCCGCCATCGCGGCGGACGTGACCGACGCCGCCTCTGTTGCCAGCGCCGTCTCGGAAGTTGTTTCCAGGTTCGGGCGGATCGATATCCTGCACAACAACGTGGGCGTGACCCATATGGGCGGCCCGGTCGAATTGACCGAAGAGCAGTTCAAGGCTGCTCTCGATCTGAATATCGGGCCGATCTACCGGACGGCCAAGGCCGTCATTCCCCACATGCTGCAGCAGGGCGGCGGCGCCATCGTCAACATCTCCTCCCTCGCGGCCATCCGCTGGGTCGGTTATCCCTATTTCGCCTATTACGCCACCAAGGCGGCGGTGAACCAGGCCACCGTTGCGCTCGCCATGCAATATGCCCGCCAGGGCATCCGGGCCAATTGCATCATGCCGGGCCTGATCGATACGCCGCTCATCTACAAGCAGATCTCCGGGCAATATGCCTCCGTGGACGAGATGGTGGCGGCCCGCAACGCGGCCGTGCCGGTCGGGCGGATGGGGAGCGCCTGGGACGTGGCCCATGCGGCGGTCTTCCTCGCGTCCGACGAGGCGCAGTTCATCACCGGCGTGTGCCTTCCGGTGGACGGGGGGCAGAGCTGCGCCGTCTCGGCGTTCCAGTGACCATCTGTCAACGGATGTGGAAGGAGCATGTCATGGCCTTTGCGACCACAAGCGACGGGGTGCGTCTCTTCTACGACTCCGTCGGACAAGGAACGCCCCTCGTGTTCGTTCACGAGTTCGGGGGAAACCACTGGAGCTGGGAGCCTCAGGTCCACTACTTCTCCCGCAGGCACCGCTGCATCACCTTTTCCGCCCGCGGCTATCCGCCGTCGGACGTTCCCGACAGCGTGGAGCAATACTCCCAGGCCCGAGCGGCCGAGGACATCATCGACGTGATGAACGCAGCCGGGGTCGATCAGGCTCACCTGGTCGGCCTTTCCATGGGAGCCTTCGCCTGCCTGCACGCCGCCCTTCGCCATCCGGACCGGGTCCGATCGGCCGTGGTGGCAGGGGCCGGTTACGGCTCGGAGCGGGAACAGCAGGAATTCTTCCGTCGAAACGCGGAGGAGGTGGCCAAGAGCTTCGAGCGTCTTGGAGCCGGCGGCTTCGCGCCCGTCTATGGGGAGAGCGCCTCGCGGGTTCAGTTCCAGGAGAAGGACCCCAGCGGCTGGCGGACTTTCGTGGAGCGCCTGGCGCAGCACTCCGTCAAGGGAGCCGCCAACACCATGCGCGGCGTGCAGATGCGCCGACCGTCGCTCTACGACCTCGAGGAGCAGCTTGCTTCCCTCCAGGTTCCGTTGCTCTTGGTGGTCGGCGATGAAGACGATCACTCGATCCAGCCGGGGGTTTTCCTGAAGCGGACGGCGCCGCGGTCCGGCCTTGCCATGTTGCCGAAATCCGGCCACACCCTGAACTTGGAGGAACCCGAGATGTTCAACCGGCTCGTGGCCGAATTCCTCGCCCAGGTCGAGGCCGGCCGCTGGGGTCCCCGCGACCCGCGGGCCGATCCCGGCCAGATCATGCGCACGAGGTAGGGGCGCCATGCCGTCCATATCCCAGGTCGTTTCCGAAGCAGCGCGGATCGGGGCCCGGCAATGAGGCATATCCTTCACCCCGGCCCGCCTGCCATCGAGCGGGTGAAGGCGGTTGCCGGATCGCCGGTCCCGCTCCGTTTCGTCCTTGAATCGGGAGACGCCGTCGATCAGGCCATCGCCAAAGGGTTCGCCGCGGCAGGCTGCAGCGGCGGCTTCGTGGCCTTCCGGGGCGGTCTCTGCGAACCGTTCAGGTACGTGACCCCGGCCGCATCCCCCGATGGGGATCATGTGGCCTGGTATAGCGGCACTTTCGAGCCGGCGGGGCGGGTGGATATCACCAGCGCCTGCGCCATCGTGGGCATCCGGGACGAGAAGCCGTTCATCCATTGCCACGGCTCCTGGGACACTGCCGAGGGGAGGCGCATGGGCCATCTGCTCGGTCCGCTCACGATCGTGGCGGAGCCCATCGAAGTGCATGGAATCGGCGTGCAAGGGGCGACCTTCAAGGGGATCCCCGACCCGGAGACCAACTTCACCCTGTTCGAGCCGGTTCAGGTCACTGAAAACGCGCCCGCGGCGACGGGACGGCGGGCGCTGCTCGCCAAGGTCAGGCCGAACGAGGATATCAGCCTCGCCATCGAGGAGATCTGCTCAAGGCACCGGATCGAAAGTGCCAACGTCTATGGGATCGGCAGCCTCAACGAGGTGCGTTTTACGGACGGAACCCGGGTGGATTCCCACGCCACCGAGGTTCTGATCCGGGAGGGCTCCGTGAGGAGCGTGGGCGGTAGCCCACGAGCCCGGCTGTCCATCGATGTGGTCGACATGGAAGGGGCGATCTTCTCGGGCGAACTCGTCCATGGGGACAATCCTGTCTGCGTGACCTTCGAACTGGTGATCGAGGAGGCTGATCAAGGCCCGAAAGCGCGTTAGGATG
>DASQTM010000324.1:0-4399 GCA_035641875.1 Microvirga sp.
GCGAGCAGCAGGTCGCGCAGGTTGCCGGCGAACACCCGCACGGCCTCGTCCTCGGCGAGCTGCCAGAGGCGCATCTTCATGTCGAGCTCGATGGTCAGGCGCAGCTTCGTGCGCCAGGCCCAGCGCACGGTTTCCAGCAGCCAGGCGTCGCCGGGGCGGCCCTGGTCCGAGATGCCGAAGGCGAGCGCCGTGCGGCCCTCGTAGGGGCTGATGTAGCCGGGCTCCTGGCTGCTCTTGTCCTCGTCCATGCGAAGATCGAGGATCTCCTCCTTCTCGCCGCGAAAGAGCGCCAGGATGCGGTGGGAGGGGAATTTACTCAAGGGTTGGGTGAAGTCGAAGTAATCGGCGAATTTCGCCCCTTCGGTCTTCTTGCCCTTTCGCACCGTCGAGGTGAGGCGGCCGCGCTGCCAATAGGTCTCGCGCAGGGCGCCCAGCAGCTCCGCGTCTTCCGCGAAGCGTTCCACCAGAATGGCGCGGGCGCCTTCGAGCGCCGCTTCCGGCGTGGCCACATCCTTGCCTGCGTCGACGAAGGCCGCTGCTTCCGTCTTCGGATTGCGATGCGGCTCGCCGAGCAGAAGATCGGCCAGGGGTTCGAGCCCCGCCTCCCTGGCGATCTGCGCCTTAGTGCGCCGCTTGGGCTTGTAGGGCAGGTACAGGTCCTCGAGCCGCGCCTTGGTGTCGGCAGCGGCGATCTGGAGCGCCAGCTCGTCGGTGAGCTTGCCCTGTTCGCGGATGCTGTCGAGGATGGTCTTGCGCCGGTCCTCCAGCTCGCGCAGGTAGCGCAGGCGCTCGTCCAGGGTGCGCAGTTGGGCATCGTCCAAGGTGCCGGTCGCCTCCTTGCGGTAGCGCGCGATGAAGGGCACGGTCGCGCCGCCGTCGATGAGGTCGATGGCGGCCTTGACCTGCCATTCCTGGACATTCAGTTCGCCGGCGATGCGCTGACCGATGGATAGCATGGACGTCTCCGAAAAAGCCGAGGCGCGGCTTCTACGGTGCCGGGCCGCCTGCGGTCAACGGGCTGTTCCGCAGCCGGGCAACAAGATGCCCCTTGGCTCTAGGGGACTTGCGGTTTAGACCGTGCGGCCCCAAGCCACATCCCCGAGTGCGTCATGCCCCGTTCGAACGACTTTTCCATCGGCATCGACTTCGGCACCAGCAACACGGTGGTGGCCTTGGCCGATTCGCACGGGAACGTGGAGGCCCTGACCTTCGATCACCGGGGCCTTGACCTCAAGGTCTATGTCACGGCCCTGTGCTTCTGGGACGAGCGGCACGGGAACGGCCTTCGCACCCGCGTGGAAGGAGGCCCCTGGGCCATCGACCAGTTCCTCGAAGGGCTGGACGCCCACCGCTTCATCCAGTCCTTCAAGACGTTTGCGGCCAGCGCCACATTCCAGGAAACTCGCATCTTCCGGGAGCGCTACCGCTTCGAGGACCTGCTGAGCACGTTCCTGCGCACCCTCGCGCGCCATGGGGGCTCGCGGCTCGACTGGACGGCCCCCAACATCCTCATCGGCCGTCCGGTGCAGTTCGCGGGCTTCAATCCGGACGACAGCCTCGCCATGCGCCGCTACCGGGCCGCCTTCGGCACGCTCGGGGCCGATCATGCGCGCTATGTCTACGAGCCCGTGGGCGCGGCCTTCTTCTACGCGCAGCGCCTCGACCACGACGCCACGGTTCTGGTGGCGGATTTCGGCGGCGGCACCAGCGACTTCTCGGTCATGCGCTTTTCGCGAAAGGGAGGCGTCCTGCGGGCGGAACCCCTGGGGCACGCGGGCATCGGCGTCGCGGGCGACGCCTTCGATTACCGCATCGTCGACCGGGTGGTGTCGCCTCGGCTCGGCAAGGGCGGGCTCTACCGCTCCATGGGCAAGACCCTGTCGATGCCCAACCATTACTACGCCAACTTCGCCCGCTGGAACCAGCTCGCCATGATGAAGGGCAGCGGCGACCTCAAGGAGTTGCGGGAGCTCGCCCGGGTCGCCCTGGAGCCGGAGCCGCTCGAAAAATTCATCAGCATCATCGAATACGACCTGGGCTTTGCCCTCTACCGGGCCGTCTCCTCCGCCAAGGTGGCGCTGTCGGGCCAGGACGAGACGGATTTCCGCTTCCGGGGCGAGGGCGTGGATATCCAGGCCCGCATCACGCGCCGGGACTTCGAGGGCTGGATCGCCGAGGATGTGGCTCGTATCGCCGGAACCGTGGATCAGGCCCTGTCCAAGGCCGGCATTGGGGCGGACGCAATCGAGAGGGTCTTCCTCACCGGCGGGACCTCCTTCGTTCCCGCCATCCGCAACCTCTTCGTGGATCGCTTCGGCGAAACCCGCCTGACCTCCGCCGACCAGTTCGAGTCCATCGCCTATGGCCTCGCCCTCATCGGCCAGACCGAGGCTCCGGAGCGCTGGGCGGTCACGAGCCAATAGGCCAAGCTTGCATTCATATTACGCTTGCGGCGGGGCCGACAAAGGGTTCTATTTCGCAGGTGCAGCAATTTTGAGCCTGAAGCGGGAGCCTCGAGCCGTGTCCCTGATCAATCCGGACGTCATGCCTGAAAAGGACTTTCCGCTCCGCGACGACATCCGCCTTCTCGGCCGGCTCTTAGGGGACACGATCCGCGAGCAGGAAGGCGCAGCGGCCTTTGAGATCGTCGAGCTCATCCGCCAGACCTCGATCCGCTTCCACCGGGATGAGGACCAGGCCGCCCGACGCGAGCTCGAAACCATCCTGAACAGCCTCTCCCGCGGGCGCACCAACCAGATCATCCGTGCCTACAGCTATTTCTCGCATCTCTCCAACATCGCCGAGGACCAGCACCACGTCCGCCGCTCCAGGGCCCATGCCATGGCGGGAGCTCACGCCATGGCGGCGCCCGCGCCGCGGGAGGGCACCATGGCCAAGGCCCTCAAGCTCGCCCAGGAGGCGGGGATCTCTCAAGCGGCCCTGCAGGCCTTCTTCGCGTCCGCGCTCATCTGCCCGGTTCTCACCGCGCACCCCACGGAAGTGCGCCGCAAGAGCACCATCGACCGGGAAATGGAGATCTTGCAGATCCTGGCCCAGCGCGACCGGCAGGAGCTGACCCCGGACGAGGAGGCGGCGAGCGAGGAATCCCTGCGCCGGGCGATCCTCACCCTGTGGCAGACCAGCATCCTGCGCCGCAACCGGCTCAAGGTCATCGACGAGGTGATGAACGGCCTGTCCTATTACGACTACACCTTCTTCAAGGAACTGCCGCGCTTCTACGCCTCCCTGGAAGATCAACTCGCCGCCATGGACCCGGCCTGGAGCAATGTGGAGCTTCCCTCGTTCCTGCGCATGGGAAGCTGGATCGGCGGCGACCGCGACGGCAATCCTTTCGTGACCGCGGACGTGCTGCGTCAGGCCCTGCTGCTCCAGGGCAAGCACGCCCTGGGCTTCTATCTGGAGGAACTCCATTGCCTGGGGGCCGAGCTGTCCCTGGACGGCCGCTTCGTCACCGTGTCCGAGGGGGTTCAGGAACTCGCCGCCGCCTCGCCCGATTCCTCGCCGCGCCGCAAGGACGAGCCCTACCGCCTGGCGATCTCGGGCATCTATGCCCGCCTTGCGGCGACCGCCGCCGGATTCGGTCACGGCGATGTCGCCCGCCATGCGGTCGGCGAAGCGCCGGCCTATGCGGGCGTGGAGGAATTCGCGGGCGACCTTTCGATCCTGCATCGCTCGCTCATGTCGAACGGCTCCCTCTCCCTGTCGCGGGGACGGCTGCGGAGATTGCGCCGGGCAGTCGATGTGTTCGGCTTTCATCTGGCGAGCCTCGATCTGCGCCAGAATTCCGACGTGCACCAGCGCGTGGTCGCCGAACTGTTCGAGAGGGCGCTTCCGGGCACGGCTTACGGGACCCTTTCGGAGGACGAGCGCGTCGCCCTCCTGCTGGAGGAGTTGAGAACGCCGAGACTCCTGACCTCGCCCTATCTCGAATACTCGCCTGAAACCGCCTCCGAACTCGCCATCGTGCACGAGGCGGCGCAAGCCCATCGGCGCTACGGCCGCGCGGCGGTGCCGAACTACGTCATCTCCAAGGCGAGCGATCCGTCCGATGTGCTGGAGGTGGCCCTGCTCCTGAAGGAGGCGGGCCTGCTGCGCCCGCGCGAAGGCGAGATGGCGGTCAACATCATCCCGCTGTTCGAGACCATCGGCGATCTGCGCGAGTGCAGCCGGGTGATGGATGCGCTGTTCGGGCTGCCGGATTACATGCGTCTCCTGCGGGGCCGCGGCGGGGCGCAGGAGGTGATGCTCGGCTATTCCGACAGCAACAAGGACGGCGGCTTTCTCACCTCCGGCTGGGAGCTCTACAAGGCCGAGATCGAGCTCATCGAGGTCTTCGAGCGCCACAGCGTGTCGCTTCGCCTCTTCCATGGCCGCGGCG
>DASQTM010000325.1:0-2504 GCA_035641875.1 Microvirga sp.
TCGACATGCGCCAGACTCTCGGCGTCTTCGAGCCGAAAACCGCCGCGAAGGAGCGCGCCTCGCGCGCGGCCGACCGGCGGGAATTTACCAGGGCCCTCGCGGAGGAAGGCCTACTCCCCTCCCCGGCCCTGCCGGAGGAGCCTCCTATCGAGGGCGCGGTGCGCTACCTCGCCCGAACGGCCTCCGTTCTCACGGCTCTCCAGATCGAGGACGCCTCGGGCGAGTTGAACCAGACCAACATGCCCGGCATGGATGCGGGCCACCCCAACTGGCGGCGACGGCTTTCGAACGCGATCGAGGAGATCACCGCGCCGGGAAGCCTTCTGGCGAAGCTCTCGGTGGCCATGACCGAGGAGGGGCGGGACGCCCGCTCCAGGGGGCAGGCCCTCGCCGCGCCGCCCCCCCGCGCCACCTATCGCCTCCAATTTCACAAGGATTTCACCTTCGACGATGCGGTGAAGATCGCGCCCTACCTGGCAAGCCTCGGCATCAGCCACGCCTATGCCTCACCCATCCAGGCGGCCGCTCCCGGCTCCGTCCACGGCTACGACATCGTCGATCACACCGCCATCAATCCGGAATTGGGAGGCGAAGACGGTTTCCGCCGCTTCTCGGAGGCGTTGCAGGCTCATGGGCTGAAGCTTCTGCTCGACATCGTGCCGAACCACATGGGAGTCGGCGGCGAGCACAATGCCTGGTGGCTCTCCGTGCTCGAATGGGGGCGGCTGTCCCCCTATGCGGATGCCTTCGACATCGATTGGGAGCGCCCCGGCGCCAACGGCAAGCTCATTGTGCCCTTCCTCGGCAGCCGCTATGGGGAAGCCCTGGAGAAAGGCGAACTCAAGCTCGCCTTCGATGCGGATGAGGGAAGTTTCAGCGTCCGGCATTGGGAGCACCGCTTCCCAATCCGCCCGACCACCTATCCGGTGGTGCTCGACCTTGCCCTTGCGGCTCTGGGCGACCGAAGCCAGCTTGGCGAGGCCATCGCGCTGACCGAAGCCCTGCGAGGCCTGGAGGATCAGAACCCGCCCGATGGCCGCTCATCCGTCTCGGAGGAAGCCCAGCCGCTCAAGCGCCGGCTCGCCGAGGCGGTCGCCGCCCTTCCGGCGCTCGGGAAGGCCATCGACAAGGCCGTCTCCATGCTCAACGGAACGCCCGGCGAGCCTCAAAGCTTCAACGCCCTGCACCGTCTCCTGGAGGAGCAGGCCTACCGCCCAGCCTTTTGGCGAGTGGCCTCGAGCGACATCAACTACCGCCGCTTCTTCGAGGTCAACACGCTGGCCGGCCTGCGGGTCGAGCTGCCGCATGTCTTCGAGCGGACGCACGAGCTCATCTTCAGGCTCGTGGATGAAAATCTCGTCCACGGCCTCAGGATCGATCACATCGACGGCCTCGCAGACCCTGAAGGCTACGCCCGCGCGCTCCAGAACCGGGTGGGGCCCGGCTTCTATGTGGTGGTCGAGAAGATCCTGGAGCCGGGAGAGGAGCTGCGCCCCTGGCCGGTGGCCGGAACCTCAGGATATGACGCGCTCAACCTGATCGACGGGGTGCTGGCGGATACGGAAGCGGCCGACCCCTTCGAGCGGCTCTACCGGGAGGCCTCCGGCCTTCAGGGCAGCTATGACGCCCTCCTGAAGCAGGCGAAGCTGGAACTCACCGAAAAGAGCTTCGCCAGCGAACTGGAGGTTCTGACCTCCGACATCAAGAGGGTCGCGGACGCCAGCCGCCGCACCCGCGACTACTCGGCCTTCGCCCTGCGCCAGGCCCTGGTCGACATCATCGTGGCATTCCCGGTCTATCGCAGCTATGTGCGCGGCCCCGAGGCCTCCACCGAGGACGTGACCCTGATCCGGGATACCGTTGAGTCCGCCAAGAGCTCAAGCCCCCTGCCCGACCGCACGGTGCACGATTTCGTGGCGGCAGCGCTCCTGGGCCAGACTGAGGCCGCCGAATCCGCTGACGTCCGCCGCTTCCGCCGCCGCTTTCAGCAGCTCACCGGCCCCGTCATGGCCAAGAGCCTGGAGGACACCCTGTTCTACCGCTACGGCAGGCTGATCGCCCTCAACGAGGTCGGCGGCGACCCGGCGCATTTCGGCGTCGCTCCGGCAGCCTTCCATGACGCCAACGCGGCGCGCGCCAGGGCTTGGCCTCACACCATGATCGCCACGGCCACCCACGACACCAAGCGCGGCGAGGATGCGCGGGCGCGCCTGCTCGCCCTGTCGGAGATGCCGGACCAATGGGCCCGGGCCCTCGAGCTCTGGCGCGAAGCGGTCTCGCACCACCTCTCGGACGGCGCGGCGGCTCCAGACGCCAACGATCAGGTCATCCTTCTCCAGTCGCTTCTCGGCGCCTGGCCGCTGGAGCTGCTGGAGGACGCCGATCGCAAGCAGCTCGCCTCGTTCCGGGAGCGGATGGAGGCGTATGTCACCAAGTCCCTGCGCGAAGCAAAGCGGCATACGACCTGGGTCAACCCCAACGAGGCCTACGAAAGCGCGGCGCTG
>DASQTM010000326.1:0-5793 GCA_035641875.1 Microvirga sp.
CGAATAGGCCTCGTAGACCCGGTCCAGCACCGGCACGTCCACCTTGGAGAATTCGAGGCAGAGAAAGCGCCCGCCGGGCTTCAGCACCCCTTGCGCCTCCCTGAGGGCTTGGTCGATGCGCGGCACGTTCCGGATGCCGAAGGCGATGGTGTAGGAATCGAAGGTCTTCGGCCCGAAGGGCAGCTCTTCCGCATTGGCCTCCACGAAGTCGATGTGGCCGTCATAGGCCTGGCCCGCGCGCTCCTGTCCGACCTTCAGCATCTCGCCGTTGATGTCGAGCACGGTCACATGGGTCTGCGGCCCGCCCCCGTTGAGGATGCGGAAGGCCACGTCGCCGGTGCCGCCGGCCACGTCCAAGTGCCGGTAGGTCCGCCCCCTGGGCGGACGCAGGGTGGACACGAGGGCCTCCTTCCAGAGCCGGTGCAGGCCGGCGGACATGAGGTCGTTCATTAGGTCGTAGCGGCTCGCCACCGAGCGGAAGACCTCGTTGACCCGGCCCTGCTTCTCGCCCAGGGGCACGGATTGGAACCCGAAATGGGTCTTCTCGTCGGACATGGCCTTGAAAAACCTCTCGTCGCTTCTTGAGGCGATCCATAGCGGAAGCGGGGCCGGATGGCTATGTAAGAGGGGTTCAAGAACCAAGAGATGGTTGATGCCTGAACTGCCCGAAGTCGAAACCGTGCGCCGGGGCCTGGAGCCCGCCATGATGGGGGCCCGCTTCACCCGGGTGGTGCAGCGCCGGCCCGACCTGCGCTTTCCCTTTCCCGAACGGTTTGCCGAGCGCCTCGAGGGACAGGAGGTCACGGGGCTTGGCCGGCGCGCCAAGTACCTGCTGGCCGACCTGTCCTCCGGCGAGGTTCTGGTCATGCATCTCGGCATGTCCGGCCGCTTCCTCGTGGCGGAGGGAGGGACCAAGCGGATGCCGGGGGAATTCCATCGCGAGCACGGGGGCCTGAGCGCCCACGACCATGTGGTGTTCTGGCTCTCCAACGGGGCGAGCGTGACCTATAACGACGCCCGCCGCTTCGGCTTCATGGATCTGGTGCCGAGGTCCGGGATCGAGACCTGCGCGCATTTCGCCGGGATGGGCGTCGAGCCCCTCGGCAACGAGCTCTCGGGCGAGACCATCGCCCGCCTGTTTGCGGGCAAGCGCACTCCCCTGAAGGCCGCCCTCCTCGACCAGCGCCTCATCGCAGGGCTCGGCAACATCTATGTGTGCGAGGCCCTGTTCCGGACGGGCCTGCACCCGCAGGCCCCGGCGGGCTCCCTCGCGACCGGGCCGGGGCGGCCCACGGAGGCGGCCCAGCGGCTCGCGGCGGTGATCCGGGAGGTTCTGTCCGAAGCGGTCGAAGCGGGCGGCTCCACCTTGCGCGATCACGCCCAGGTGGACGGGTCCTTAGGGTATTTCCAGCACTCGTTCCGGGTCTACGACCGGGAGGGAGAGGCCTGCGTGACCCCCGGCTGCACCGGCGCGGTGGCCCGGCTGGTCCAGTCCGGCCGCTCCACCTTCTATTGCACGGAATGCCAGAAACAGGCTTGAGGCCCGACCCTGTGAACATCTTCCGGGGCGACAGGCGAGCCCGGGAGGCGTAGACTTCGCCTCAATCTGCAGGTTGCGATCTCGCTATGCCGGCGGCTCCATGGGGGCGGGGCGCACTGCACGGCCGGGGCTCGCCGCCGCTTGAACGCAGGTTCAGGAGGAAACCGCCATGGCCAGACTCGATACCGCCGCCCCATCCCATCTCGGCCCGGTCCCGGACCATCTCGCGATCAGACGGATCGGGCCCTCCGATCTCAAGGAAGCCTTGAGGGAAGGCTTCGCGGATTTCTGGGCAACGCCCACGCACCTGGTTTTCCTGGGCCTGCTCTATCCGCTGCTCGGCATCTTCTTCGCCGGCGTGATGTTCGGCTACAACATGCTGCCGCTCCTGTTTCCGATCATGTCGGGCTTCGCCCTGGTCGGCCCCCTGGCGGCCATCGGCCTCTACGAGATCAGCCGCCGGCGCGAGAACGGGATGGAGATTTCCTGGAACAGCATGGCGGAGATCCTCCGGTCGCCCTCCATCGGCTCCATCGCCACCCTCGGCCTTCTCCTGCTGGTGATCTTTCTCGCCTGGCTGCTGACGGCCCAGGCGCTCTACCAGAGCCTGTTCGGCTGGCACGCCCCCGAATCCATGGGCGAATTCGTGCGCGAGGTCTTCACCACCCAAAACGGCTGGTGGCTGATCATCGCAGGCAACGCCCTCGGCTTCGTCTTCAGCGCCGTGGTCTTCTGCATCAGCGTGGTGTCCTTCCCCCTGCTGCTCGACCGCGACGTCGGCGCGATTCCCGCCGTCCTCACGTCGATCCGCGCCGTGGCGGCCAACCCGGGAACCATGCTGCTGTGGGCTCTGATCGTCGCAACCGCCCTGGTCATCGGCTTCATCCCCCTCTTCATCGGCCTTGCGGTGGTGCTGCCCGTCCTGGGCCACGCCACCTGGCATCTCTACCGCAGGCTCGTGGAGGCCTGAACCGGGGCTTTTCAAGCCTGTGGATTTGATCTTGCCCAGGGTGGCCGCCTCCCGTAACCCATAGGGGCGAACGGAGGAGGCGGCGCCATGGCTTATGACACCATTCTCGTTGAGACGCGGGGCAAGGTGGGGCTCATCACCCTCAACCGGCCCCAGGCCCTGAACGCCCTCAACTCCCAGCTCCTGGGCGAGGTGAACCAGGCGCTCGACGCCTTCGAGGCGGACGCCAATATCGGCTGCATCGTCGTCACCGGCTCCGAGAAGGCCTTTGCGGCCGGGGCCGACATCAAGGAGATGGCGGGCCTCTCCTATCCGCAGATCTATCTCGACAACCAGTTCTCCGGCTGGGAGCGCGTGGCCGGGCGGCGCAAGCCCATGATCGCGGCGGTGGCGGGCTTTGCCCTGGGCGGCGGCTGCGAATTCGCCATGATGTGCGATTTCATCATCGCGGCCGACAACGCCAAGTTCGGCCAGCCGGAGATCAAGCTCGGGGTCATGCCGGGCATGGGCGGCACCCAGCGCCTGACCCGGCTCGTCGGCCGGGCCAAGGCCATGGAAATGTGCCTGACGGGCCGCATGATGGGAGCGGAAGAAGCCGAGCGCTCCGGGCTCGTCGCCCGGGTCGTGCCGGCGGCGGAGCTCCTGAACGACGCTCTCAAGACCGCCGAGACCATCGCGTCCATGTCGCTTCCTGTCGTCATGATGACCAAGGAGACGGTCAACCGAGCCGACGAGGTGACCCTGCAGGAAGGCATCCGCTTCGAGCGGCGCGTCTTCCACGCCATGTTCGCCACCGCCGACCAGAAGGAGGGCATGGCCGCCTTCGTGGAAAAGCGCGCGCCCCGGTTCGAAAACCGCTGATCCGTGCCTGACATCGGCCTCGACACCATCGCGGCCCTGGCCGCGATCTCTTTTTTGGCCGGCTTCGTGGACTCCATCGCCGGAGGCGGCGGGCTTCTGACGGTGCCGGCCCTTCTGCTCGCCGGCCTCGACCCGGCCCAGGCCATCGCCACCAACAAGGTGCAGGGCTCGGTGGCGGCCGCCTCCGCCGCCTACACCTTCGCCCGAAAGGGCTTGATCGAGTGGCGCCGCGCCTGGGGCTTCACCCTGGTGGCCTTCGCCAGCAGCATCGCCGGGGCGCTCTGCGTCCGGTTCCTGCCCCGCCCCGTCCTCGACGGGCTGATCCCGCCGCTGCTCGTCGCCATCGCCCTCTACTTCGCCGTGTCGCGCAAGGTGAAGGACGAGGACGCCCATGCCCGGCTCTCCGGGCTGGCCTTCGGCCTGACCGCGCCCGTGGCCATCGGCTTCTATGACGGCATCTTCGGCCCGGGCGCAGGCTCCTTCTATATGCTCGCCTTCGTGACCCTCCTGGGCTACGGGGTGGTGCGGGCCACCGCCCATACGAAGGTGGTGAACTTCGCCAGCAATTTCGGCAGCCTCCTTCTTTACGCGGCCACCGGAGCGGTGGTGTGGCCCCTGGGAGCCGCCATGGCCGGAGCCGCCCTGCTGGGCGCGCAGGCTGGATCGCGCCTCGCCATGCGCCTGGGCGGCCGGATCATCCGGCCGCTCCTGGTTCTGGTGTCGGGCCTGATGGCGCTCAGGCTTCTCCTCGACCCGGCCAATCCCTGGCGCGGGACCTTGCAGGGAGCGCTGACGGCGTTTTTTTGACGCTCAAAGGCCCGCTCGCGTTGACGTTGGCGCTTCTCGCGTCTATAAGCCGCCACACACGAGCCCGCGCGTCCCGCGGGCTCTTCGGTTTCCATGCAATCAACCGATCGCAGCCGGAGCTCCGACCAGGAGCCTGCCGCGTCGGATTTCAAAGAACGAGGACAGGCCATGGCCAACACCGTGTCCGCCAAGAAGATGACCCGCAAGATCGCGAAGCGCACCGAGATCAATCGGTCGCGCCGCAGCCGCATGCGGACCTTCATTCGCAAGGTGGAGGAGGCGATCGCCTCCGGCAATCAGACCGAAGCCGTGGCCGCCCTGCGCGCCGCCGAGCCCGAGATGATGCGTGCAGCCCAGAAGGGCATCGTGCACAAGAACACCGCCTCGCGGAAGGTTTCGCGCCTGGCGAGCCGCATCAAGACCCTGAGCGCCTGAAGAACAGCCGCTCCCGCAGAGCTGCTGTCGCGTGAGATCAACCCGGCCGGGAGGCCGGGTTTTTTCGTCTTTGGAGGCATTAACCCCTTCTCTTTTTATCCACATAAGGCCTTGACTGGCGACCAGAATCACGGGGTGGCCGGCGGCGGCGGCTCATTTTGAAATGCACATAAAAGCCCAAGCTTGTTCAAGAGCTTAGCAGGCAAAGCTTCGCGAAGCATCGGAATCACATCGCGAGTCGAGGCGAATCGCGCCTGAATCAAGGTTGCGGGAAAACTCTTTTTTCCGGCTGCGGACAGGCTGTGACGGAACAGTGAATCGGTTGAAGACTCAGGGCTTTATCGCCGCACCCCAAAAGCTGTGGACGAGGTTGTGGACCCGTTCGACCCTTCGCCGGGCGATCCCTGTTGACTCCGGTCTGTTGCACCCCCCCACCCCCCTGTGTAAGGTCAATCCACTTCGGCGGCTCGCCGCGAAGTCATTCATAAAAGTCTCAAGGTATAGATCTCAGAGATGGGGATAAGCCGTTGTTTCACTCGACCGGGAAGCAAGCGAAAACTCGTCCCTTACCCAGGTGTACACTTGATAGATCTTGAATGAATGCCGACGATACGACGGTATTCCGTCACCTCGACTTCATTAAAAAACAATAAACTTCAGTACGATTGGGGGCGCCACGTTTTGGACAACCTGTGAGGCAGCTGCGCCTCGGCGTCTGAAACGGGTTGTGGCGTAGGGGTTCTGGTTCTCGAACAGGATCTCGGGGAGGGGATATTGATGTACCACAGCGAAGATCATCGCACCTATGCGGCTTCGAATGAGAGCGGCAGGGAAGTTCCGGGAGAACAACCGGCTCTGGAGGTTTGGGGGCGGGTGAAGCGCCGTCTGCGGGTCGAGCTGGGCGAGGATATCTTCGCCAGCTGGTTCGGCCGCCTCGAGCTGGATTCGGTGATCGAAGGCTGCGCGTATCTGACCGTTCCCACCCGCTTCCTGAAGAGCTGGATTGAATCCCATTACGCCGACCGGGTTCTTGCAGTCTATCGCTCCGAGGCGGGCGACGTGGAGCGTGTCTCCATCGGCGTGCGCAACACCTTGAGCCGGGACGCCGCCCCCCAGCGGCGCGCGAGCGAAGCCCCCCGTCCGAGCATGGCGGCGCCCGCCGCCCCGGCAAGCGCGGCGG
>DASQTM010000327.1:0-2765 GCA_035641875.1 Microvirga sp.
GGTGGCGGGCCGCAATCCCCTGAAAGTGCCGCCCGCCGCCAAAGCCCGTATCGCCCGCAAAGTAAAGGGAACGGCCCCCACCGCGCAGGACGAAGGAAGCCCACAGCGCGTGATTCCGATCGTTGGTGGCCCGGGCGGACCAATGGTGGGCCGGCTCGGCGATCGCCTGAAGACCTGGTGCGAGTTCAAGGCGGTCGCCCCAGTCCAGAGCCGTCACGGCGATGTCTGGGCGATGGGCCCGGATGACCGTATCATTGCCCAGGGGCGCCACGATCCGCGGCCGGTCCCGCTGCCAGAGCCGCGCCAGGGTGGAAAGATCCATGTGGTCGTAGTGGTTATGGGAGATGAGCACCGCATCGATGCGGGGCAGATCGTCGAACCGGATGCCGGGCGGGTTGTACCGCCGCGGGCCGGCGAAGGTCACCGGGCTGGCGCGCTCCGACCAAATGGGATCCGTCAGAATGTTGCGGCCAGCCATCTGGATCAGGAAGGTGGCGTGCCCGACGAAACTGACGCGCAGATCGCGCTGCGCCAAACGGGAAGGAGGCGTGTCCTGGAAAGGGCTTGGATAGGCTTCGGGCCAGGGGACCTCGCGTTCGGTGAGACGCCAGCGCAGGAACTCACCGAGGCCCCGGGGTGGGGTTCCGCCCGGATTGAAGAAGCGCTGCCCGTCGAAGTGATCGCTTGGCGGGCCGTTGTAATAGAACCCGCCTTCCGAGGCGCGGGCGCCCGACGCGGCGCCGAGCAAAGGCAGCGCTCCGATCAGTTTTGTGAACCTTCTGCGGGATAGCACGTCAAACCTTTCCGTCTGCATTCGGCGACTTGAGCTTGGCCTTGGACTTCAAGGAGGTTGTTCATTCCGGTTGAGGCCTTGAGGGCGGCCGTCGCCGAACAGCTTGCTCAGGGGTCTTGGAAGGGGACAACCTGGACCAGAATGCCTGCACGGCAAGGCTTGGTCGAGCGGAAATGATCCCCAGAGGCTTGAGGGTTTCCGGCCTGGGTCGAAGCAAAGGTGGAGCAGGGGCCAGAACCATGTCTGCCGCGGCGCCTCATCGGCAGGAAAGCAGGGTGACCTAGTCTAGGCCTGGGGCGAGTTCGGAAAGAACCGCTGCCGGAGAGCGGCCCATTTCCGGACCCCCCAGATGGTGAAGCGTCCGACCGGGGCCCGCAGGAAAGGCACGTCATAGGCGATCAGCAGAAGACCCAGGGGCAGCATCCACAGGCCCAGAAACGGCAGGATCGAGAAGACGCCGCCGAGCATGAGGAGTATTCCCACTGGAATGCGAACCCACCGGGAATCCGGGTGGCGCAGGCTTCGCAGGACGCGCGCCACCTTGCCCGGCACCTCGTGTTCGAGTTGCCGGAACGCCCGTCTCAGAATAGCCCTGCCGTTGCCTGTGGTCATATCCTTTGAAGCGCCCAATCCGAAAACGGTTCCGTCGTTGGTCAGGCGAGGCGCCCCGGCGTCGGTTCGCGCGTTGTCCCATGACCGAAGCAGCAGCAAGGAGCCGAAGTGCCCGACAACAGCCATAGCACGATCCTCGATCAAGTCGCGCTCACCTTCTCCGACTGGAGGCCGCTGCGCCATGTGGAGGATCCGCTTCACAAGGATCTCTCGGCGGTTGCCCGTGTGAGCGACAGCCTTTTTCTGGCGTGCGACGAGACGGCGAGCGTGGAGCGCCTGCGGCGCCTCGAGGACGGGAGCTTCGGCGACCACCGGCACTTCACCCTTGACGAGTTCGTCGACCTCCCAGGAGGAGCCGAGGGCGAGATGGACATCGAGGGCCTGTGCGTCGAGGACGGCTTTCTCTGGATCGTGGGCTCCCATTCGCTCAGGCGATGCAAGCCGAAACGCCAGGAGAGCGACGCCGACGACGCGCTCGAGCGGATGGAGGAGATCGAGCGGGAGCCGAACCGGTATTTCCTTGGGCGAATCCCGCTCGTCGAAGAGGAGCCAGGCCTCCTGGCGCCGACCCGATGCGATGGCGAGCGGCGTGCGGCATGGCTCAAGTTCGGCAAGAGCCGCAGCGCCCTTGCCCGGTGGGTTGCCGATGATCCCCACCTCGGGCCGTTCCTGGAGATTCCATCGAAGGAGAACGGGTTCGACGTGGAAGGCCTGGCCGTGCGCGGCAGCCAGGCATGGCTCGGGCTTCGTGGCCCGGTGTTGCGGGGGCACGCGGTCGTCCTTTGCCTGGAACTCAAGGAACGGGGGCCGAGCCGGCTCAAGGCCCGCCGCATCGACGGCCGGCGGCGCTACCGCAAATACCTGGTGGACACGCGTGGCCTGGGCATCCGCGACATGCGCTTCGACGGGGACGATCTGCTCCTGCTCGTCGGCCCAACCATGTCCCTGGAGGGGCCCGCCTTCCTGCTGCGCTGGCGCGGCGCAGCCGGGGACGATGCCTCCGGCGTCGTCGATCCGGGTCGGATCGAAACGGTCGCGGAACTGCCGTACCAGCTTCATGTGGATCACCCGGAGGGAATCGATCTCTGGCCCGAGGGTGGCCCTGGCGCCCTGCTGGTCATCTATGACGCCCCGGCTCCGGAGAGGACAAATCCGGACACCTTCACGGTGCGCGCCGACGTGATCTGTCCGCCCGGCAGGCCCGACCATGGACTTGTCTCACGGGCCCGCAATCTTGTGGCACAGGTGACGGGTCAGGGGTGACGTTAGCGCCGGAGGCTGCATATCGTCTCAGCATGAAGGGGGTCTCGGTCAGCCCGAAAGGCTTTCCCGGTCGAGCACCTCCGCGGTGCGGCGGTAG
>DASQTM010000328.1:0-3230 GCA_035641875.1 Microvirga sp.
CGCGCTCAACGCCGCCAACGCCCGCTGGGGCAGCCTCTACGACGCGCTCTACGGCACGGACGCCATTCCCGAGGAGGAGGGCGCAGGGCGCTCCGGCGGCTACAACAAGGCGCGCGGCGCCAAGGTGGTGGCCCGCGCCCGAGAGGTGCTGGATGGGGCCGCGCCCCTGGCCAAGGGCAGCCACAAGAATGTGAAGGCCTATTCCATTCAGGGCGACGCCCTGATCGTCAGGCTGGGGGACGGGGGCGAGACGGGGCTCTCCGACCCGGCGCAGTTCGTGGGCTACCAGGGGGATGCGGCCAACCCGTCCGCCGTGCTGCTCTCCCACAACAACCTGCATATGGAGATCAGGATCGACCGCTCGCATCCCATCGGCGCGGAGGATCCGGCGGGCGTCGCCGATCTGGTGGTCGAATCGGCGGTGTCCACCATCATGGACCTGGAGGACAGCGTCGCGGCCGTGGACGCCGAGGACAAGGTGCAGGTCTACCGCACCTGGCTCGGCCTCATGCGCGGCGACCTGGTGGAGAGCTTCGAGAAGGGCGGCCGCACCGTCGAGCGCCGCCTCAACCCGGACCGGGTCTACACCGCGCCGAACGGCGGCGAGCTTCGCCTGCACGGGCGCAGCCTGATGCTGGTGCGCAACGTGGGCCACCACATGTTCACGGATGCGGTGCTGGACGAGACGGGGCAGGAGGTCCCTGAGACCATTCTCGACGCCGCCGTCACGGCGCTGATCGCGATCCACGACCTGAAGGGCGAGGGCCCGATCCGCAACAGCCGCGCGGGCTCGGTCTATATCGTCAAGCCCAAGATGCATGGACCGGACGAGGTGTCCTTCGCCAACGATCTCTTCGGCGCGGTGGAAGACATGCTGGGCCTGTCCCACAACACCCTCAAGATGGGCATCATGGACGAGGAGCGGCGCACATCCGTCAACCTCAAGGCCTGCATCAGGGCCGCAATCGAGCGCATCGTGTTCATCAACACGGGTTTCTTGGACCGCACCGGCGACGAGATCCACACCTCCATGGAGGCCGGTCCCATGATCCGCAAGAACGACATGAAGTCGACCCCGTGGATCAAGGCCTACGAGGACAACAACGTGGATGTGGGCATGCTGTGCGGCCTGCCCGGCAAGGCGCAGATCGGCAAGGGCATGTGGGCGGCTCCCGACAAGATGGCCGACATGATGAGCCAGAAGATCGGTCATCCGCAGGCCGGCGCCACCACCGCCTGGGTGCCGTCGCCCACGGCCGCCGCCCTCCACGCGCTCCACTACCATCAGGTGAGCGTGCCGGCCCGTCAGGAGGAGCTGAGGAAGCGCCCCCGCGCCAGGCTCTCCGACATCCTGACGATTCCCGTATCCCAGTCCAACTGGGCCCCTGACGCGGTGCAGCAGGAGCTCGACAACAACTGCCAGGGCATCCTGGGCTATGTGGTGCGCTGGGTCGACCAGGGCGTCGGCTGCTCCAAGGTGCCGGACATCCACGATGTCGGTCTCATGGAGGACCGGGCGACGCTGCGCATCTCCAGCCAGCATCTCGCCAACTGGCTGCGCCACGGCATCGTCACGCAGGATCAGGTGATGGAGACCCTGCGGCGCATGGCGCAGGTGGTGGACCGGCAGAACGCGGGCGACCCGCTCTACCGCCCCATGGCTCCCGGCTTCGACGGTCCCGCCTTCCGGGCCGCCTGCGACCTGGTCTTCAAGGGCGCGGAGCAGCCCAACGGCTACACGGAATGGGTCCTGCACGAGCGCCGCCGCGAGGCGAAGGCGGCGGGGGCAGCCGACCGGAGCCAGGAGAGCGGCGTGCGAACGAAATAGTTTCCACGGGAAAGGATCGGATCGTAAGCGGTCGATTCCTTCTTGGCAGGCTGACGCCTGCGACCGCTCCGGCCGGTCCGGTTGAAGAACCAACAGATGTCCAAGCGCAACCTGCTCTCCTCCCCACAAGGGGGAGGGAAACCAGAGGTGCCGCCTGTGAGGGCGTGGTTCCCAGCCATGGATTCCCTTCCCCTGCGGTGACTTCGTCACCTCCGGCCGGTCCGGTCCAAAGGACCGGCGGAATGACACGGAGGGTAACGCTACATGTCATCCTGCCGATCCTTCGGATCGGACCGGCGAGCGCAGCGAGGGAAGGGGATCCATCGCCTGAAGAGCAGGGCCCGACACGCAGGAACCGGCTCTTCGCCCATGGCGCAACATGACGCCTATCGGAACCGTGGAGCCCTGTCGTTCCGCCCTTGTTGCGCAGGCGTAATTACGCAATAGACTAACGTCCGCCCACCCTGGGCGTTTTACTTTCGTTAGGAAACCTTCATGCCGCTCCGTGACAGGACCGACCTCGAGATCATCGCGGCCTTCGCCGAGGAACTGGCGGATCTGGCGGCTCCCGTGGCGCTCCGGTACTTCCGCCAGAAGCTGGTGGTCGAATCGAAGGCGGACACGTCTCCGGTGACCATCGCCGACCGGGAGATCGAGCTGGCCATGCGCCGGATGATCGCCGAGCGCTTCCCCGAGCACGGCCTGTTCGGCGAGGAGCACGGGCTCGAGCGGGCCGACGCCGATTGCGTCTGGGTGCTCGATCCCATCGACGGCACCAAGAGCTTCATCACCGGCATGCCCACCTTCGGCACCCTCGTGGCCTATCTGGAGGGCGGCGTGCCCAGAGCGGGCGTCGTCGACCATTGCGCCCTGCGCGAGCGCTGGGTCGGGCGCAGGGGCGGGCCGACGCTCCGGAACGGCGAGCCGTGCCGCACGAGCACGCGGACGAACCTGTCGGACGCCGTGCTGTACGCGACGACGCCCGATATCTTCTCAGGCTCGAACCGCGACGGCTTCGAGGCCCTCAGCCGGCAGGTGGCCTTGAGGCGCTTCGGCGGCGACTGCTACGCCTATATGCTGCTGGCGAGCGGCCATGTGGACCTCGTGGTCGAGGCGGAGCTCCAGCCCTACGATTACCTGGCGCTCGTTCCCGTGGTGCAGGGGGCAGGCGGCGTGATCACCGATTGGGCCGGCGAACCGCTCGGGCTTAAAAGCGACGGCCGGGTCGTGGCCGCCGCGACGCCCGCTCTGCACGCCGAGGCGCTCAAGGCGCTGGGCTGAGAGGCGGGTTTATCGGGGTTCATCCAACTCCACCGCCTCATCCTGAGGAGCCGCGTCAGCGGCGTCTCGAAGGATGAGGGCGGAGGCATGGGGCAGCCCTCATTTCGAGCTTTCTGATGTC
>DASQTM010000329.1:0-9113 GCA_035641875.1 Microvirga sp.
ATGTCGGATCAAGGCTCATACTACCAGCGGGACCGGAGCTGGCATCCGCCGGCGTTCACGCCGGCCTACAAGACCTCCGTCCTGCGCTCGCCGCAATACCCCCTCCTGTCCCTCGACAACACCCTCTCCGAGATCACAGGACCCCGCTTCGGCCACGACAGGATCGGACCCCTCGACAACGACCTCATCCGCAACTTCGCCAAGACCGGCGATCCCATCGGCCAGCGCATCCTCGTCCACGGCCGCGTGCTCGACGAGAACGCCCGCCCCGTGCCCGGAGCCCTCATCGAGGTCTGGCAGGCCAACGCGGGCGGGCGCTACCGCCACCGGAAGGAAACCTATCTCGCGCCGCTCGACCCCAACTTCGGCGGCTGCGGCCGCACCCTCACCGACCCTGAGGGGCGCTACTGCTTCCGCACCATCAAGCCGGGCGCCTACCCCTGGCCCAACGGCGTCAACGACTGGCGGCCGGCCCATATCCACCTCTCGGTCTTCGGCCATGCCTTCGCCCAGCGCCTGATCACCCAGATGTACTTCGAGGGCGATCCCATGATCTGGCAGGACCCCATCGTGGCCACCATTCCCGACAAAGCCGCCATCGAGCAGCTGGTGGCGGCCCTCGACCGCCACAACACCCTGCCCATGGATTCGCTCGCCTACAAGTTCGACATTGTCCTGCGCGGGCGCCGCTCGACCCCCTTCGAGAACCGGCCGGAGGGGAACTGATGGTGCAGACGCTTGGCAGGCTGAAAGAGTCGCCCTCGCAGACGGCGGGTCCCTACATCCACATCGGGGCCACCCCCAACTGGGTGGAGATCACCGGCGTGTGGCAGGAGGACCTCGGCCTGGTGCTGGTCGGGCCTGAGACGAAGGGGGAGCGCATCATCGTCAAGGGCCGGGTGTTCGACGGCAGCGGCACGCCCCTGAAGGACGCGCTGGTGGAGATCTGGCAGGCGGATGCGGGGGGTCTCTACAACAGCCCCGAGGAGACGCGGGGTCGGGCGGATCCGCACTTTGTGGGCTGGGGCCGCCAGCCGACGGACGGGACGACGGGGGAGTACCGGTTCGAGACGATCAAGCCCGGGCGAGCGCCGCACAAGGACGGGCGTCCCATGGCCCCGCACATCACGTTCTGGATCGTGGCGCGGGGGATCAACATCGGGCTGCACACGCGGATGTACTTTGGGGACGAGGAGGGGGCGAATGCGGAATGCCCGGTTCTGGCGCGCATCGAGCACAAGCTGCGCGTGCCGACCCTGATCGCCCCCCGAGAGGAAGAGAACGGGCTGCCGGCCTACACCTTCGACATTCGCCTCCAGGGCGAAAACGAAACCGTCTTCTTCGATATCTGAGCGCGATCCGAAAGCAGATCATGGCCAAATTCCAGAGCCTCAGGGAGGCCGTCGCCGAGAACCTCCGCGACGGGGACATCGTCGCCTTCGAGGGCTTCACCCATCTCATCCCCCATGCCGCGGCGCATGAGGCGATCCGGCAGGGCCGCCGGGACCTGACGCTGATCCGCATGACGCCGGACGTGATCTACGATCAGATGATCGGCATGGGGCTCGCCAGGAAGGTGGTCTTCTCCTACGCGGGCAATCCCGGCGTCGGTCTCCTGCGCCGCATGCGCGACGCCATCGAAAACGGCTGGCCGCGCTCCATCGAAACCGTGGAGCACAGCCATGCCGCCATGGCCAACGCCTACGAGGCGGGCGCGGCGGGCCTGCCCTGCGCCGTGTTCCGCGGCTATCGCGGCGCGGGCCTCAAGGAGGTCAACCCTGAGATCAAAAGCATCGCCTGCCCGTTCACCGGCGAGGAGCTGGCCGCCGTGCCCGCCCACCGGCCGGACGTGACCTTCATCCATGCGCAGAAGGCGAGCAAACGGGGCGACGTGCTGATCGAGGGCATCGTCGGCGTGCAGAAGGAGGCGGTGCTGGCCGCCCGGCGCGCCGTGGTGACCGTCGAGGAGATCGTGGAGGATTTCAACGACCTTCATCCCAACCTTTGCGTCCTGCCGCACTGGACAATCGCCTCCGTCGTTCACGTGCCCGGCGGGGCGCATCCTTCCTACGCCCACGGCTATTACGACCGCGACAACGCCGCCTATCTCGAATGGGACCGAATCTCCGCCGACCGGGAGCTATTCACCCGATGGATGAAGGAGAACGTGCTCGATGCGGGGCCCGAGGTTTTCGCCGCGCGCGTGAAGGGATTGCAAGGATGAGCCCCTCCGATTTCACCCCCACCGAGATGATGACGATCGCGGCGTCCCGCGCCCTGTCCAACGACGACGTGTGCTTCGTGGGCATCGGCGCGCCCTCCGCCGCCTGCAACGTGGCGCGGCTGACCCATGCGCCGAACATCACCCTGATCTACGAGAGCGGCACCATCGGCACCGCGCCAAGCGTGCTGCCGCTGTCCATCGGCGACGGCGAATTGTGCGAGACGGCGCTGACCACCGTGTCGGTGCCCGAGATGTTCCGCTACTGGCTCCAGGGCGGGCGCATCTCCGTCGGCTTTCTCGGCGCGGCGCAGCTCGACCGGTTCGGCAACATCAACACCACCGTGATCGGCGATTACCGTCATCCCAAGGTGCGCCTGCCCGGCGGCGGCGGCGCGCCCGAGATCGCCACCGCCTGCAAGGAGGTCTTCATCACCATGAAGCAGGCGACGCGCGGCATGGTGGAAAAGATCGATTTCTACACCTCCTTCGGCCATGGCGAGGGCGGCGACCACCGGAAGCGCCTTGGGATCTCTACAAAGGGCCCCACGCTCCTCATCACTGACCTTGCCCTCTGGAAGCCCGATCCACACACCAAGGAATTCACGGTGGTCTCCTTGCACCCCGGCGTCAGCCGCGACAAGGTGCAGGACACCTGCGGCTGGAAGGTGCGCTTCTGCGAACGGGTCGAGGAGACGCCTCCTCCTACCGAAATCGAGCTTTCGACCCTGCGCGATCTCCAGGCCAGGACCGAACGCGCCCATGGCGGCGCCAAAGGAGCGTGAGATGCGCGAAGCCTATATCTGCGCCTATGTGCGAACCCCCATCGGCCGCTACGGCGGAGCCCTGTCGGGCGTTCGCACGGACGATCTCGCGGCCATCCCGTTGAAGGCCTTGATGGAGCGCCACGCGAAAGTGGATTTCGAAGCCGTGGACGATGTGATCTACGGCTGCGCCAACCAGGCGGGCGAGGATAACCGCAACGTGGCCCGCATGGCCGTGCTGCTTGCAGGCCTGCCGGGCTCCGTTCCGGGCACCACCATGAACCGCCTGTGCGGCTCGGGCATGGATGCGGTGATCGCGGCCGCCCGCGCCATCCGGACGGGCGAGGCGGACCTGATGATCGCAGGCGGCGTCGAGTCCATGTCGCGCGCGCCCTTCGTCATGCCCAAGGCGGAACAGGCCTTCTCCCGCGCCGCGGAGATCCATGACACCACCATCGGCTGGCGCTTCATCAATCCCCTGATGAAGAGCCAATACGGCGTGGATTCCATGCCGGAGACCGGCGAGAACGTGGCGGCCGATTTCGGCATCTCCCGCGAGGCCCAGGACGCCTTCGCGTTGCGCTCGCAGCACAAGGCGGCAGCCGCTCAGGAGAGGGGGCGCTTCGCCCAGGAGATCGTGCCGGTCACGATCCCTAAGCGCAGGGGCGATCCCGTCATCGTCGACAGGGACGAGCATCCCCGCGCCGACACCACCATCGAGATGCTGGCCAAGCTGCCGACTCCCTTCCGCCGGGACGGGACGGTGACGGCCGGCAACGCATCCGGAGTCAACGACGGCTCCGCCGCGCTGATCGTCGCTTCGGAGGAGGCGATCCGCCGGTTCGGGCTTGAGCCCATCGCGCGGGTTCTCGGCGGGGCGACGGCCGGCGTTCCGCCGCGCATCATGGGCATGGGGCCTGCGCCTTCGACCAGGAAGCTGTGCGCCCGTCTCGGGCTGAAGCCCGCGGATTTCGATGTGGTGGAGCTGAACGAGGCTTTCGCCAGCCAGGGCATCGCGGTTCTGCGCGAGCTCGGCATCCCGGAGGATGCGGAGCACGTCAACCCGAACGGCGGCGCCATCGCGCTCGGCCATCCGCTCGGCATGTCCGGCGCGCGCATCGCCGGCACGGCGGCGCTGGAGCTGAAGCTCTCGGGCAAAAGGCGGGCGCTCGCCACCATGTGCGTCGGCGTGGGGCAGGGCATTTCCATCGCCCTCGAAGCTGTCTGACCGCGGGAGCATGATCATGCAGACGCCATCCCGTCCTCTGCTGCAGGCGCTCGTCGGAGACGAAGAGGTGGAGGCGTTCTTCTCCGATGCGGCCGAACTCGCGGCCATGCTCCGCACCGAAGCGGCCCTGGCCGAGGCAGGGGCAGGCGCCGGCCTGATCGACACGGAGGCGGCCCGGCGCATCGGTGACGCCTGCCGCGCCTTTCAGCCGGATTGGGAGAGGCTTACCGAGGGGCTGGCGCGGGACGGCGTAGTCGTTCCGGAACTGGTGAAGCAGCTGCGCACGGCAACCGGCGAGGTTCATGGCAAGCTGACTCATATGGGCGCGACCAGCCAGGACATCATCGACACCGCCCTCATCCTGCGCCTGAAGGACGTGCTCGCCATCGTCGAGCACCGCCTCGACGCGCTCATCGCCTCCCTTCGCGGCTTGCAGGCGCGAGACGGCGGGACAGCCCTGATGGCGCATACGCGGATGCAGCAGGCGCTGCCCTTCACGGCCGCCGACAAGATCGAGACCTGGATCCAGCCCCTGGAGCGGCAGCGGCAAGGCCTGCGGGACCTCGCCCCGCGCCTTCTGGTGGTCCAGCTCGGCGGCCCCATCGGCACCCGCAGCGAGCTGAAAGGCCGGGGCGATGCGGTGGCCGCGGCGATGGCCGAGATCCTCGGGCTCGGCTCTGCGCCCCCATGGCATTCGCAGCGGGACAGGATCGGCGAGTTCGCGGCCTTTCTGTCGCTTCTCTCCGGAGCCCTGGGCAAGATCGGACAGGACATCGTCCTGATGGCCCAGAACGAAGTGGGCGAGGTGCGCCTCGCTACAGGCGGGGGCTCGTCGGCCATGCCGCACAAATCCAACCCCGTTCCGGCGGAGGTGCTTGTGGCGCTCGCCCGCTTCAATGCGGGGCTGCTCGGCACCCTGCATCAGGCGCTCGTGCACGAGAACGAGCGCTCCGGGGCGGCCTGGACCCTGGAATGGCTCGTCCTGCCCAGGATGGTGGCGTCAACGGCCGCAGGGCTGAGCAAGGCCCTGGCGCTCGCAGGCAGCGTGAGCTTTGCTCCCGCGAAGGCCCCGTAGGTCAGGCGTCGCCGATGATGGCAACCGTCATGCCGCTGCCGCCGCAATCGGGACAGGGCTTCTGGTCGAGGCTGCCGGACCCGTGGCAGGTCGGGCAGATGTTCTCCCCGGTCTGCTCCGTGCCCGGGGCGTCCTCATCGCCTGGATTTTTGCGGTCTGGATCGGACATCGGGCGTCTCCTCACCGGGAGAACGCGGCGACGCGCCGGCGGTTCGCTGCATCGGGGCCGTAGACAACACCCTTCAGAAGGAGGCCGGGAATGCGCACCAAGATCGTGATCGTCGGCGCGGGCCCGGCCGGGCTCCTGCTCGGCCGCCTCCTGGAGAACCAGGGCATCGACAATGTCATCCTGGAGCGGCGCAGCCAGGATTACGTGCTGGGCCGCATCCGGGCCGGCGTGCTCGAGCAGGGCACCGTCGAGCTCCTGGAAAAGGCCGGCGTGGGCGAGAGGATGCGCCAGGAGGGCCTCGTCCATGACGGGGTCGAGTTCTGCTTCGACGGCGACAGGCACCGCTTCGATTTCCGCGCGCTCATCGGCCGCACGGTTACGGTCTACGGGCAGACGGAGGTCACCCGCGATCTCATGCAGGCGCGGGACGCCTCGGACGCGCCAACGATCTACGAGGCCGGGAACGTTTCGCTCCACGATTTCAGCGGCGACAGGCCGAGGGTGCGCTACCTCAAGGACGGCGTCGAGCATGAGATCGCCTGCGACTTCATCGCCGGCTGCGACGGCTATCACGGGATCTGCCGCGCCAGCGTCCCGCAGGGAGCGCTGAACACCTTCGAGCGGGTGTATCCCTTCGGCTGGCTCGGGATCCTTGTGGACCGGCCCCCCGTCGCGGACGAGCTGATCTATGCCCATCATGCCCGCGGCTTCGCGCTCTGCTCCATGCGCTCCCCGACCCGCAGCCGCTACTATGTGCAGGTGCCCGCGGACGAGAAGGTGGAGGAATGGTCGGACGACCGCTTCTGGGACGAACTGCGCCGGCGGGTCGACCAGGAGACCGCCGGCAGGCTGGTCACCGGCCCCTCCATCGAAAAGTCCGTCGCTCCCTTGCGCAGCTTCGTGGCCGAGCCCCTCCGGTTCGGCCGCCTCTTCCTGGCGGGCGACGCCGCCCACATCGTCCCGCCCACGGGCGCCAAGGGGCTGAACCTCGCGGCGGGAGACGTGGGACGGCTCGCCGAGGCGCTGATCGAGTTCTACGGGGAAAGATCGCCCGCCGGGATCAATCACTATTCCGCCCGGGCGCTGGCGCGGGTGTGGAAGGCGGAGCGGTTCTCCTGGTGGATGACCTCCATCCTCCACACCTTCCCGGACACGGACGCCTTCGGGCGGCGGATGCAGCGGGCGGAGTTCGACTATCTGGTCGGCTCCGAGGCGGCCGCCCGGTCCATGGCCGAGAACTATACCGGGCTTCCCTTCTGACCGCCTCAAGCCCCTCCGGAGGGGTGTGAAAGGCCCACAAGACCAGTATGGACAGAAGGCAACCAATATGGGACCAGTGAGGGCATGAATTCTCCTGCCCTCGCACCGCTTCTCCGGCCCCTGTATCGGCATTCCACCCCCGGCTCCGGCATCAATGAGGACGGGCTGGGCCTGCACGGCCGCTACGCCTGGGTGATCGACGGCGCCACGGGGATGTCGAACGAGAAGATGACCGAAGGGGCGAGCGACGCGGCTTGGCTCGCCGGCAGGATCGGGGACAGGCTCCAGGCCTTGCTCGAAGCGGCGCCGCATGCGGACGAGGTTTTGGGTGATCTCGAAGCCCTGGTCAGGGGCGATTACGACGAAGCGACGGCGCATCTTTCTGACCATCACGACGATTATGCCCCGGGAGCCTGCCTCGGGCTGATCGGGGCGCGGCAGACGGAGGATGGGGCGCTTCTCCTCGAAGGCTGGTTTCTGGGCGACGTGGTCGCCCTCGTGCCGTCGAAAGGCGGGATCGTGCGGTGGACGGACGAGCGGGCGAAGCCCTTCGAGCGGAAGACCCTGGCGGCCCTTGGAGGCCATGGGCACGAACCCGGCCGGATCCCGGAGGCGGTGCGGCGACAGATCCTGGAGAACCGCGCCAGCTTCAACCGGCCGGAGGGATATTGGGTCGTGAGCCCGCGCCGCCCCTGGGCCGGGCAGGAGCTTCGATTCGAGGCCCGGATAGGGACGGGGGAGCCGATCGTGCTCGCCACCGACGGCTTTATGCGGCTCGTGGACGTGTTCGAGGTCTATTCCGACGAGACGCTCCATGCGGCGCTGGCGGAGGGCCGGGGCGACAGCCTGATGCGGGAGCTGCGCTCCAGGGAACGCGACGACCCCATGGCGGCGGCCCACTTGCGTGTTAAAACCCATGACGACGCAAGCGTTCTGGTGATCGCGGCGGAGCCATGCGGCTGAACGGAATTCCGGAGAGGCGAATGCCCTCCGGCGGGAGGAAAGAACCACAACGATGAGGGAGCTCACGATGACACTGACAAGACGCATCCTGATGGGCGCCGCCATGGGCGGCTACCTGCTTTCGGCCGGGGCCGCCATGGCCAAGACCGAGCTGACCTTCTGGAGCTGGCGCCAGGAAGACCGCGCCTTCTACCAGGACATCATCAAGAAGTTCCAGGAGAAGGAGCCCGAGATCTCGGTGAAGTTCGAGACCTACGCGCCCGAGAACTATCAGACCATCCTGTCCACGGCGCTCGCCGCGGGCCGCGGCCCGGACGTGATCCAGGTGCGCGCCTACGGCAACCTGGAGACCATCGCGACGCCGGGTTACCTGCTCGCCCTCGACAAGCAGACGGTGCCGGAGCTCGCCAACTTCCCCGATGCGGCGCTGGCCGCCGAGACCCTGCGGTCCGACGGCAAGGTCTATGCGGTGCCCTTCGCCATGCAGGCCCAGCTGGTGGTCTACAACAAGAAGCTCTTCCGGGACGCAGGCGTGAACCCGCCCAAGACCTGGGACGAGATGATGGCCCTGGCCCAGGCCCTGAAGGCCAAGAACATCAATCCCTTCACCAACGGCACGGCGACCGCCTGGCAGAACGAGACCATCGTGGGCGGGCTTCTGTCCTCCATGCTGGGCAAGCAGTTCGAAGAGGACATCGTCTCCGGCAAGGCGAACTTCACCGATCCGCGCTTCGTCGGCGCGCTCGCGAAGCTGAAGGACATCAGCCAGTATTTCGCCCCCAACTTCATCGGCGTGGATTACCCGTCCTCGCAGCAGCTCTTCGTCGCCGGCCGCGGCGCCATGTTCGCGGGCGGCTCCTATGAGGTGGCGAACTTCAAGAACCAGAATCCTTCGCTGGACCTCGGGGTGTTTCCCGCGCCGGTGCTGAAGGCGGGCGACCAGGCGCTGGTCGCCACCTATTACGACGGCGGCTATGCGGTGAACGCCAAGTCCGACAAGAAGGACGCGGCGCTCAAGTTCGTGCGCTACCTCGCCACGCCCGAATACGGCACGGCCTTCACCAACACCTTGAAGAACCTGTCGCCGATCAAGGGCATCAAGATCGAGGACGCCATCACCCAGGATGTGGCGAAGCTCGCCGAGAACTCCATGTCCTACCTGATGCTCGTGCGCTTCCGCTATCAGGAGCCGAGCGGGTCGGTGCTGCTCCAGTCCAACGTGCAGAAGATGCTCGCCGGACAGCAGACCCCCGAGCAGGCCGCCGCCGAGATCAACAAGGGCATCGCCACCTACTACAAGCCGTTCCAGAAGTAGGGCTTTGACAAAAGGGGCGGCGGTCCTGCGGTCCGCCGCCCCTGGAGTTCCGACAGGATTCTCCAAGGCCCCTCATCCTGAGGAGCCCGCGAAGCACCGTCTCGAAGGATGAGGCTGG
>DASQTM010000330.1:0-4235 GCA_035641875.1 Microvirga sp.
TCAACGACGAGGCGATTCCTTACGGGGTCTCCCTCTGGGCGAAGATCATCGAAACCGGCATGCCGGCGCGCTGATGGGGCCTGCCCTCAATCCTTGTTGGAGCAGACCGCCAGGCCTTCCAGATCGATGTAATGCCCGGCCCGGTCGCGCTTGGCCGCCAGATAGCTGACGTTTTCCACTGTCGGACGGCCGAGCACCCGGTGATCCGAGATGACCTGGAGCCCGGCCTCCGTGAGCGCCCGAATCTTCTCCGGGTTGTTGGTCATGAGGCGAACGGCCCCGACGCCGAGCTGCTTGAGCATGATGGCGGCGAAATCGAAGCGGCGCTGGTCCGCCTCGAAGCCCAAGACCTCGTCGGCGTCATAGGTATCGTAGCCCTGGGACTGGAGCTTGTAGGCGCGGATCTTGTTGGCGATGCCGTTCCCGCGCCCCTCCTGGTCGAGATAGAGCAGAATGCCGCCCTCCGACTCGGCCATGGAGCGCACCGTGTCCCGCAACTGGTCGCCGCAATCGCATTTCAGGCTGCCGAACAGGTCGCCCGTGAGGCAGGCGGAGTGCAGGCGCACGGTGACGGGCCGGGAGAGGTCGGGCTTGCCGACGATGATCGCCACCTGGTCGCGCAGGCCTTCGCCGCCGCGGAACACCACGAATTCACTCGTCGGCGCGCCGTCCAGGGGCACCGGCGCGCGGCTGACGATGGCAAGATCGAGCGCCCTGGCGCGCCGATAGCCCAGGATGGCGGCGCCCGAGACGCGGATCAGGGACGCATCGACCTCGAGCCCGGCGGCCAGCGGCACCAGGATCACCGCCGGGAGAACGAGGGACAGCCGGGCAAGCTCCAGCGCCTCCTCGTCGATGGCCTCGGCGGGCCGCACCGGAGCGTCGATGCGCGCCTCGGCCTTGAGCGCCAGGGTCTCGATCCGCTGCCGGTCCACGACGGGCAGGGCCACGCGGCCGGGGGTGGTCCGGTCGAGGCCGAGGCGGCGCAGGCGCGCCGCCGGCAGGACCAGATGCGCATGGCCGCCGGACACCGTCTCCAGCCTCGCGCCCATGGCCTCGTCCAGGTCCTCGACGCCGATCACGAGCGCGCTCGCCTGCGCCCCGTCGATCACCACCGGACGGCCGCTGCGGAACTCCATGATGGCCCGCTCGACCGAGGTGGTGGCGGGGTTGTCGGACAGGCTCAAGGTCAGGCGCATCATCAAAAACTCGGGCCAACAGGCTTTTTCACGCGGTGAACGGGTCGTCGATCGAGGCGAGCCGCCTCCGAAGCCAAGCTTCCGGAATGGGTGCACCTTACCACAGGCCCGGCAGAACCCTAACCCCGGAGATGGGATGGCTGCCATGCCCGATCAACAGGCTTCGCCTCGACCTTACGGCCCCGCCGCGTTATCTGTGCCCGCAACCCCTCCGATGACACACCCGATGGCCCGCATGATTCTTCCCCGCCTTTTCGTCCTTGCCATCCTTGGCCTTGGCTGCGCCGCCACCGCCGCCACCCTCGACGGCCTCGCCGTGGAGGTCACGAACACGAGCGAGCCCATTCTGTGCGCCGAGAAGGACAATGTTGCGATCAATTTCGCGTCGCCGGAGGTGAAGAGCTTCCGGATCGAGGCGGTGCACCCGGCCTACATGGGCGGCCTGCGCCAGGACCGCTGGGAGCCGGACTGGACCGCCTGCGAGGACATCTCGGCCGAAACCTCGGCCAAGCCCCACCCGACGATGAATGCCCTCTATGAGGACGACGATCTCAGGATCATGGGCCTGTCCTTCAGCGATTTCTGGCGCCCGAGCGACGTGACGGTGACCATCGGAAACCGGGTGGAGCGCAACATCCACCTGCTCCAGCTCCTGAAGAAGCGGAACGGCCGCGCCGACGAGGTGCTCGTGATCTATCCGGGCGACGGCTATTGGCGCATCAAGCCCCTGCCGCCCCCGCACCTGGAATGGAGCGCCTACGGCTCCTCCTTCCTGGTCGGCCCGGTGGAGATCGACCAGCGGCCGGTGGTCAACCTGAAGGACGTGGCCTTCGATCCCAAGGCCATGACCTTTACGCTCACCCTGGCCGGGGGCGGTCAGGCGGTCGTCGCCGTCAAGGCGCTTAACGAGGAGCGGCTGAGCCTGGACGTGGCCTTCGATCAGTCCGTCGCAGGCCGGCCATTCGCAGCCCTGCGCTCCATGTACGTGACCGAGTTCAATGCGGATGTGGCGCGCATCGCCCTGCGGGAGGAGAAGGCCCGCTCCTGGCGCGAGGAGCCGATCATGAACTTCCGCGACGCCAGGGCGACGGACGCCTGGATGGGTCGGCTTGTCCATTCGCGCCACAACACCAGCGCGCCGGACATGATGTTCAACCATTTCCGCGCGGCGCCGCCCCCTCCCCGCTGAACGATGCGCCGACGCGCGCCACCAGCCGGCCGTCGATCAGGACGAGGCCCACGCCGATCAGAGCCATGCCGGCCATGTGCCGCCATTCCAAGGTTTCGCCCAGGAGGAAAACGCCGAACAGAATGGCGCTGACGGGGATGAGAAAGGTCACAAGGCCCACATTCGTCGCCCCTGCCCGCGCCAGCAGGCGGAAGAACAGCAGATAGGCGAAGGCGGTGGAGACAAGCGCAAGGCCGATCAGCGACAGGATGGTCTTCGCGCCTGGCGCAGGCAGGGTCCACGGAAGATCAACCATCAGGGCCAGGGGCAGCAGGATGCAGCTCGAGGCGGTCACCTGCCCGGCCGCGGTGGCGAGCGGCGGTATGCCCATGGTCTTGAAGCGGCGCCCGAAGACCCCGGAAAAGCCGTAGGACAAGGCGGCGCCCAGCACGGCGAGCTGCGCCAGCACATTGGCGTTCCAGGACGTGAGGGCCGCAGCGCCGATCATGACCGCAACCCCGGCGAAGCCCACCGCCACTCCCGCCAGCCGCTGCCCGGTCAGGCGCTCGTCGACGGTGAAGTAATGCGCCACGATCACGGTGAAAAGCGGCGTGGTGGCGTTGAGGATCGAGGCCAGGCCGCTGGCGATATGGCCTTGGCCCCAGACGATCAGCACCATGGGAATGACGTTGTTGAGAACCCCCATGGCGAAAAAGGCCGCCCAGGCCTCGCGCTCCCGAGGCAGCCTCACGCCCATCGCTTTCAGCACGAGGTGCAGGGCGAGCGCCCCCAGGGCGACGCGGCAGGCCACGATTGTGAGCAGCGGAAGCTCCTTCACGGCCACGGCGATGAAGAGGAACGAGCCGCCCCACACGACCGACAGCACGATCAGCAGCGCCCAATCGGACGCCGTCATGGTTTTCTGAACGGGGGCTTGGGTCATAGGGGTCGCTTCCGGGTTGCCGGCCCTGTGAATGGCACAGGGGCAGCGTTCCGGCGACCCGTTTCCTGCGGGCCGGGCCCTGTCCACAGGAATCGAAAGGTTTGATTCACGACAGGGCGAAGTCCTGCGCCGGCTTTACCTCGCGTTCATGCCTTCGGGGCAAGCGTAGACCCACACAAGGTCTTGGAAAGCCATAGCCCCATGAACCCGCCCCTCTCGCACGATCCGTCCTATGGCGCTGAATCCCTGCGCCCCGAGGGGCTGCGCCATGTGGTGAAATCCAGCTTCTGCGTCATGCCCGCCAAGCCCCGGCTGGAGCGGAACAGCAGCTTCATCTTCGGCCGCTCCGATTCGCGAATCAGGCCCCTTCTCAACCAGGAGGAGCGCGACCGGCTCCATTGCTGGGCCATGATCGTCGCGCTTGCCTCGTCCGCCGCCGGGACGACCCTTCTCCTCGCCGCGATCCTGCGCTGAGCGCCTCGCCTATTGCAGGGGCCAGACCAGCATGATGAGCGGGATGCCCACCACCACCACGATGATCGACAACGGCAGGCCGAGCCGCCAGTAATCGCCGAACCGGTAGCCGCCGGGCCCCATGACCAGGGTGTTGCACTGGTGGCCGATGGGCGTGAGGAAGTCGCAGGCCGCGCCGATGGCGGTGGCCATGAGGAAGGCATCCGGCTTGAAGCCCAGTTGGCCCGCGAAGCTTGCCGCGATGGGAGCCATCACCAGCACCGTCGCGGCGTTGTTCAGGAACGGGGTCACCGCCATGGCGGCGATCATGATGAGCACGAGAGCCCCGGTGGGCGGCAGCATGTTCGCGGCGGCGGACAGCCAGCCTGCGATCAGGTCCGTCCCGCCGGTGGTCCGGATCGATTCGCTGACCGGAATGAGCGCCCCCAGCATGACGATGATGGGCCATTCC
>DASQTM010000331.1:0-2570 GCA_035641875.1 Microvirga sp.
GCTTGTGGGCCGGGAGATCTCCGAAGAGGCCATCGTCAACTCCTCCTTTCTGCAGGCTGCCGCCTCCCGCGAGGTTGCCGGAAGCATGCCGAAGCCCGTGCGGGAGAACCCGCTCGGCCGCCGCCTGATCGGCCTGATGCCTTTCGTCAGCCTCATCGCCGTTCTGGGCGCGATGGCCTGGGTCAATCCGATGGTTCTGTCGGCCTTCGGTCTCGATCTGCTCCTCGGCTCCGCCGTCGCGCTGACCCTGATCGCCCTGGCCCAGATGTTCATCGTTGGCGGCAGCGAGATCGACCTCGGGGCAGGGGCCTTCGCCGGGGTGGCGAACGTGATCAGCGCGACCCTTCTGGTCGATAATCCCCTGGTCGGAGCCGCAGCGCTTCTTCTGGCCTGGCTCTCCTATGGGCTCATCGCCGCGATCATTCACGCCCGCAAGATCCCGTCCATCGTCGTGACCCTCGGGGCGTCCTTCATCTGGGTCGGCATCGGCTACAGCCTGCAGCCAACGCCGGGCGGAAGCAGCCCGGAATGGCTGGCACCGCTCTTCACCTGGCAGATCCCCGGCGTGCCCACCACCATCGTTCTCATCTTTCTCGCAGGCGCCGCCGCCGTCCTGATCGACAGATCCCCCCTGGGTGTCGTGCTGCGCGGCTTCGGCAGCAATGCCGGGGCCCTCGAGCGCAGCGGGTGGTCCGTGCTCCGCTATTCCGTTATCCGCTACCTCATCGCAGGGGCCTTCGTGCTCGTAGCCGGCCTGTCCCTCACGGCGATCAATACAGCCAGCGACATCAATTCGGGCGGGCCTTTCACGCTTCTGAGCATCGCGGCCGTCGTCATGGGAGGCTGCGCGCTGCTTGGGGGTGTCATTTCCCCCATCGGGGTTGTTATCGGCTCCCTCACCCTCTCCCTGATCGGGGCTCTCCTAGGTACGCTCGGCGTCAGCACCGATTACAATGCGGCTGTCCAGGGAGGCCTACTCCTTCTCATTCTCGTCCTCCGAATGACGGTGGACCGGCGAGAGGACGCCTGATGCAGAATTTCTCATCCTGGACGGCCCGCAACCGCTGGATCTGGTCACTGATCGGGGTTCTGATCCTCTGGGCCATCCTGAGCGTCATCACGGACCGCGTCAGTCTGCACTCCCTGTCCGGCGTCGCGACCTCGGCCTCCTTCCTCGTCCTGGCGGCCTTGGGGCAGATGTTCGTGGTCACGACGGGGAGGGGCAACATCGATCTGTCCATTGCGAGCGTCATTGCGCTCAGCGCCTTCGTCGGTCTGATCGTCATTGGCGGCAACGACAGCCGCATCGCCCTGGGACTGCTGGCGGTTCTCGGGATTGGGTTTGCGGTCGGGGGGGCGAACGCGGTTCTGGTCGTGCTCTTCCGCATCCCGGCCATGATCGCAACCCTGGCGACCGGCTACGTGCTTGCAACCACAACCCTGATCGCGAACCGCTCCATCGCGGGCGCCGTGGCAAGCCCGGCGCTTGCCTTCGTGGCAGGCGGCAAGGTCGGCGGCGTGCCAGTGATGTTCCTCATTGCGTTCGCAGCCGTCGCCCTGTCGAGCCTCGTCTTGGGGAAACTCGCCTATGGGCGCACCCTCTCGGCGACCGGTCAGAACGCTAAGGCAGCGCGTCTGGCCGGAGTGAAGACCGGACGGGTGACGGCGACGGCCTTCGTGATTAGCTCCGTGCTGGCGGCCCTCGATGGGGCCCTGCTCAGCGCCTATGTGGGCGGCGCTTTCCTGGAGATGGGCGCTCCCTACCTGCTCCAATCCGTTGGCGCCGTCGTGCTCGGGGGCTCGCTCATCTTCGGCGGCAGCTCGACGGCGGTCGGAACCCTTTTCGGGTGCATCCTGCTCGTCCTCATCGTCACCACCATGCAGATTGCCGGCCTGCCGCCGGGGACCCAGGACATCGTTCAAGGCGTCGTCATCATCGGGGTTCTGGCCCTGGCGGGCCGTCCGGTTCTCAGGCGGATCGCCCGAGCCGGACCGGCTGGCGCCCGCACGGCAGGGGCGCAGTAGAAGGCGAGGGAGCTGTTCTGCTATGATATGTGTTGCAGTGCAGTGTCCCGATAATAGAGCTGGAGCCGATTGTGGAACGTGCAGCGCCTCGCCCGGGTTGGCTCTGGTTTAGAGTTGAAGGTATTCAGGTCTCAAGATGGAAGCCATTGTTCGCCGCAAGCTGTCCCATGAAGTGCTCGATCGCCTGATCGGCGCCATCGAGGCCGGGGAGTATGAGCCGGGGACGCAGCTGCCCTCGGAGCGGGAGCTGATGGCGCGCTTCGGGGTCGGGCGACCGGCCATCCGCGAAGCCATGCAGACGCTCCAGCAGATGGGCCTCATCCGGATCAACCACGGCGAACGGGCCCGGGTGATCCTGCCCACGCCCGAGACGATCATCGATCAGATCACGGGGGCGATGCTCCAGCTCCTGTCGAGCAACCCCCGCGGCCTGAACGATCTCAAAGAAGCCCGCATCTTCTTCGAGGTAGGCCTCGCCCGGGTTGCCACGCAAAGGGCCAGCCGCGAGGGCTTGGAGCAGTTGCGCCGGGCGCTCATCGCCTGCC
>DASQTM010000332.1:0-3201 GCA_035641875.1 Microvirga sp.
GGGATCTCATCCTGTCGGCTATCATCGCGGTGTCGACCTTCCCCCTCGTGACGCTCCTCGTGCCGCTTTTCGAGATCATGCGGGCGCTCGGGCTGCTCAACACCTGGATCGCGCTGATCCTGCCCTATACGGTGCTCAGCCTGCCGGTCTGCACCCTGATCCTGGTGTCGTTCTTCGAGGGCATCCCGCGCGATCTCGAGAACTCCGCCATGATCGACGGCTGCACCCGCATGGGCGCGCTGTTCAAGGTCGTGGTGCCGCTCTCGGCGCCGGGCGTCTTCACCGCCGGCATTCTCGCCTTCGTGAACGCCTGGGACGAGTTCCTGCTCGCGCTGTCGTTCAACTCCAATCCGATGCTCCGCACCCTGCCGGTGGGCATCACCCTCTACCAGGGCGAGTTCGCCTTCCCCTGGCCGGTGATCTCGGCGGCCCTCGTGGTGGGCATCGTGCCCGTCGCGGTCCTGATCGTGATCTTCCAGGAGCGCGTCGTGTCCGGCCTGACCTCCGGCGGCATCAAAGGATAAGGGACATCCCATGACACGCCGAACGATCGGAGAGCTGCGCAGCCAGCGCTGGTTCGCGTCCGACGACATGCGCGGCTTCGCCCATCGCCAGCGCACCCAGCAGATGGGGATGCGGCGCGAGGAGTTCCTCGGCAAGCCGGTGGTCGCCATCGTCAACACCTGGAGCGAGATGAGCCCCTGCCACTCGCATCTGCGCGACCGCGCCGAGGCGGTGAAGCGGGGCGTGTGGCAGGCCGGCGGTTATCCGGTGGAGTTGCCCGCGCTCTCCGTGGGCGAGGTGATGGTGAAGCCCACCACCATGCTCTACCGCAATTTCCTCGCCATGGAGGTGGAGGAATTGCTGCGCTCCCATCCGGTGGACGGGGCCGTCCTGCTCGGCGGCTGCGACAAGTCCACGCCCGGCCTGCTCATGGGCGCGATCAGCATGGACATCCCGGTGATCTACTGCCCGGCCGGACCCATGTCCAACGGCCAATGGCGCGGCCAGAAGACCGGGGCGGGCACCCATACTAAGAAATACTGGGACGAGCTGCGCGCAGGCAACATCACCCCGTCCGACTGGATCGATCTCGAAAGCCGCATGACCCGCTCCATCGGCACCTGCAACACCATGGGCACCGCCTCCACCATGACGTCCATCGTGGACGCCATGGGCCTGACGCTTCCGGGCGCATCCTCCATCCCGGCCGCCGACAGCGGCCACCCGCGCATGGCCTCCGCCTGCGGCGAGCGCATCATCGAGATGATCTGGGAGGAGTGGAAGCCCTCGCGGTTCCTCGACGAGCGCAGCTTCCGCAACGGCCTCGTGGCCTATATGGCGCTGGGCGGCTCCACCAACGCCGCCGTGCATCTCGTGGCCATGGCGCGCCGCGCCGGTGTCGACCTGACGCTGGACGACATGTCGGACATGGCGGGAAGGGTGCCCGTCTGCGCCAACCTGTTCCCATCGGGCGAATACCTGATGGAGGATTTCTACTTCGCCGGGGGATTGCTGGCCCTGCTCAAGAAGCTCGAAGCGCATCTCGACTCCAGCGTCCTGACGGTGAACGGCAAGACGCTGGGCGAGAACATCGCCGGGGCCGAGTGCTGGAACGACGACGTGATCCGCGGTCCCGACACCCCCATCGTGCCGCTCTCGCGGGGCAAGACCCTGGCGGTGCTGCGCGGCAACCTCGCGCCCAACGGCGCGGTGATGAAATCCTCGGCGGCGAACCCGAAATTCCTCAAGCATGTGGGCCCCGCCATCGTGTTCGACAGCCCTGGCGAGATGAACCGGGCCATCGACGATCCGGATCTCGACATCACGGAAGACACGGTGATCGTGCTGCGCAACGCAGGCCCCGTGGGCGCGCCGGGCATGCCGGAATGGGGCAACCTGCCGATCCCCAAGAAGCTCTTGAAGCAGGGTGTGCGCGACATGGTGCGCATCTGCGACGGGCGCATGAGCGGCACCCACTACGGCACCTGCATCCTCCACGTGGCGCCGGAGGCGGCCGTGGGCGGGCCGCTGGGCCTGCTCAGGACCGGCGATCTCGTGGAGCTCGATGTGGAGGCGGGACGTCTGGACATGCGCGTGGACGAGGACGAACTCGCGCGCCGCCGCGCCGAGTGGAAGCCGACGGCGCTGCGCTACGAGCGCTCCTTTGCGGCCCTCTACCAGCGCCACGTGTCGCAGGCCGACCAGGGCTGTGATTTCGACTTCCTCTCCACGCGCGGTCTCGTGGCCGAGCCGTCAATTTTCTAAGGGCATCCCATGATCAGCATCGAGAACCGTTTCAAAGGCTGGCTGAAGGGCGGCGGCCCGCGTCCGCCGCTCGGCACCTGGCTCATGGCGGCGGCTCCGGCCACCGCCGAGGCCCTGGGCTACAGCGGGTTCGACTTCCTCGTGGTCGACATGGAGCATGTGCCGATCGAGGTGTCGGACCTGGCCCACATCCTGCGCGCGGTTGGCTGCACGCCCGCCGATGCGGTGGTGCGGCTGGCCTGGAACGATCAGGTTCTCGTCAAGCGCGTGCTCGACGCGGGCGCCCAAACCATCATGGCGCCCTTCGTCCAGACCGCCGAGGAGGCGCGTCTGGCGGTGTCCTACGCCAAGTATCCGCCGGAAGGCGTGCGCGGCGTGGCGGCGGTGCATCGCGGCTCGCGCTTCGGGCGGGCTGCGGACTACCTCAAGCAGGCCAACGATCAGGTGGCCGTCATCGTCCAGCTCGAGACGCCGGAGGCGATCGAGCGGCTGCCGGAGATCGCCGCCGTTCCGGGGCTCGACGCGCTGTTCGTCGGCCCGGGCGATCTCGCGGCCGCCATGGGCCATATCGGCAACATCGCCCATCCCGAGGTGCAGGCGCTGATCGAGCGGGCCGCCAAGATGGCCCGTGCGGCCGGAAAGCCAGTGGGGATCGTCGGCCCCAACCCGGACATGGTGGGCCGCTTCATCGCCTACGGCTACAATTACGTGGCCATCGGCTCCGACATCTCCATGATGACGGGGCGCGCGTCCGAGTGGCTCGGCGCCCTTCGCGGCGAGGCCCCGTCCGCTCCCGCTGCGCCCGCCGCCTACTGAACCCGCAAGGAGGCTCCCCTGACCGTCACGCTCGGGAATGGCGCTCTCAAGATCGATCTGGCTCCCGCCATCGGCGGGGCCATCGCGGGCTTCTGGCGCGATGGCGTCGCGATCATG
>DASQTM010000333.1:0-8811 GCA_035641875.1 Microvirga sp.
GTCCCGCAGCACGCCGCGCGACCATTGCAGGGCGCTGGGACCGAGTTCCAATCCCTGCTCGACCGCATCCAGGATCGTTCGACCGCCCGCATGAACCGCCCACACGTCGAAGTCCTCCTTACGCTGCCCGCGCATGATGCCTTGATCGTCGTTGCGCATGGCTTCATGGCTCAGCGCCTTGGCAATTTTCTGCGGAACCTCGCCGGACAAGGTCATGGTGAAGCCGGATTCGCCGATGCGCCACGTGATGAGATCGCGCGTATGCGGAATCGTCACGACACGGAAATCCTTGAGGGCGATGCCCTCCGGCTCTGCGGAAACGAGACTTGCCGCGCATCCGTCGCCGAAGAGCAGGGCGGCGAGGATGACTTCGAGATCGGACGTCTCCTGCAGATGCAGGGTGCAGAGCTCCAGGTTGACCACCAAAACCTTCGCGGACGGCTCGGAGCGAACGATGTGATGCGCGGTCTTCAAGGCATTGACGGCGGCCGCGCATCCCATGAATCCAACCATCGTGCGTTCGATGGAGGGATTCAGTCCCAGGCGTTCCATGAGCTGCTGATCGAGCCCCGGTGCGGTGAAGCCGGTGCAGGATGTCACCACCATGTGCGTGATGGACGCGCGCTCCTCGTCGATATCGAGGGACTCGACGGCACGCTGCGCGAGCTCCACCGCGTGCGTTTCGAACCGGGCCATGCGGGCGGCTGTGCCGGCAAACTGCCCGGCCCGGTAGAATCCGTTGCGGTCGGCCGCAATCTCGCATTCGTCGCTGGGTTCAAGGGTCGAGTAACGGTGTTCGATTTCAGCGCGCTGGGCCATGCGCCTCATGAGAAGCTTGGCCTTTCGATCGGGGAGGAATTGATCGACGAAACGGATGAAGGTCTGGTGGACATCGTGCTCGGGTACGGCCGAACCAATCCGGTTGATGTACGCAATCGTCACAAAAGCCACCCCGCTGACAAGTGAACCTGCTAGTGAACCCGCAATGCCCCACATGTGTTCGCACTGTGAGACAAAGAGCGCGTCATATCTCAGTGAACGCAGGCAGAAGCGCCTGCACCGGATCAGATAGGGCGGATCAATCCCCCTGCCGACTACCCCACGAAGTTGTGTTCGAAGGAATGAATCACCCAGCTTGGCTGTATCGCAGTGGTGCGTCAGGCCTCACAGCGAGCCGCTATTTGTCGGACGGTGGCGACCGGGGAGTGATCTGGCGCAGGGCTTGGGTGAGCGCGTCGGTGATTTGTGCCAGCACATGGGGGTTCACATTGCTCGTCGTGTCGCAGGCCTGATGGTAACAGGGGTCGAAGGGTTGTTCGACAATTCCGCCGAACCGCTCGGCATGAGCTGCATTCTTGGCTCCATTCGCCCCCGTGAAGAGGCCGATGGTTGGGATGCCTGCTGCGGCGAAGGACGCATCGTCCGAGCCGAAGCCGCGCCTGTATCCGGTCCGCTCCTCCGTGGCGAGGCCGCGCTCGCCGAAATAGTTCTTGAGCGCCTGGACAGCTCCTGTCGCAAGATCGGTCTTGTTCTCCTCGATGACATGGATGAATCGCCCGAAATTCGGGGATCCCACCATATCGAGGTTGATGTAGAGGCCGATGCGACGGCGCTCGTCTTCCGGGAGGGCGCTCACGTGGTGCCGCGAGCCGACGAGGCCCCGCTCCTCCGCCCCCCAGAACGCAAACCGGATCGGCATGCCAGTCGGGGGCTCCCTCGCGAGCCGCAGCGCCGCCTCCAGCACGGCGGATGAACCGCTGGCGTTGTCGTTCATGCCCGGGCCCTCCGGCACGCTGTCGAGATGGCCTCCTACCACCACATACGCGCCGCTGATCTCGCCCCGATCGGCGATGACGTTCCGGGTGGAGCGGGTGCCCGTCTCCACATCGACCTTCACGCGCACAGTCGCAGGGGCCGGATCCTGAGCAGCGGCCGCGAGCCTGCGCCCCGTCTCCGTCGTCACGCTCAGAACCGGGATCGCGGCGGGCGTCGAGAGGCGACCCGTGAAGGCGTCCGTCTGGCCCTCGGTTCCCTGGTTCATGATGATCACCCCGGCGGCGCCCGCCGCCTGCGCGTGCTCGACCTTGGCCTGGAACGGACAGGTGCCGCGTCGCACCAGAGCGATCTGGCCTGGCACGAAACCGGCGAAGTCCTCGCGCTCGCAGCCGCTGGTGGACCCCGGCTGGAGCCCCTCGCTGAGGCCCAGATCCACCGACCGAAGAGGAGCCGTCACATCGCCGGAGCCCGAATTCCGCAAGCTGCGCAGCGCCTCCTGCGGCGTGGCGAAAGGATCGGGGCCGGCGGGTCCCAGCACGAGGGCCGGAGGGGAGCGCTCCTCGGAGTAAGGGAACGTGAACTCCTCGAAACGCACCCGATAGCCAGCATTGCGGAGATGATCGGCTACGTACTCCGCCGACCGATCGTAGCCGGGCGCACCAGCCGCCCTGTTGCCGCCGTTCGCTGTCGCGATGTCCTGCAGCGCCTGGACGTGGCGATAGGGGTCGGCGCCGCCTTGCACGGATGGAATCCCAACTTCGGCCTGCGCTCCTGTTGCACCGGCAAAGATGAGGAGAGCTGCGATCGACGTTCGACGGATGCCGGGAAGGAAGGGCGACACACCATTCTCCTCGTATTCTCGCGCAACCACGGGCGCTGCGGGAATATTGGACCTCTCGGCATCCGGACAAGTGCGGCGCTTGCGCGATCCCGTGAACGTGAAAACGTGCGTGAGGAGCAGCTTGGCGGGAATTAGGCCTCGCTTCGAGCCTTCAGACCTGCATCTCCACCTTCACCTGACGGGGTGCGGCTGCGCCCTCCAGGCGGCGCATCCGGTGCCGGAGGCGGAAGCGGTCGGCACGGTAATAGGCGCGCGAGCATTCCAGCGCCTCGCCCGCGTCGGAATAGACGATGCGCTCCACGAGGATGAGGGGATGGCCGACGCGGACGTTCAGGATGTCGGCGCGAAATTCATCGGCGATGATGAACTCGATCACCTCGTCCGCCTCGACCGCATCCACGTTGTAGAGCTCTTCGACCAGCACGTGCAGAGGCCGCGATAGATTGGCTTGCGGCAGGCGAGGGGCGATGCGCGCCGGGATGAAGCTGGTCCGAAAGGCGGCAGGCTCCCCGTCGGGCGACAGGACTTTGCGGATTTTGTGCACCGGCTCGCTGGAGCGGAGCCCGAGCTTGGCGGTGATCCAGTCCGGCGCTGGGACGGTTTCGGCGCTGTAGAGGCGGATGTGCTCCGGGTCCTCCGCGTCGAAGCCGGAGAGCAGGAAGTGTTCCGGGTCGGCGAGGGGCTCCGCCAGCCGTGACGCAAGGACAAACGTGCCTCGCCCCTGCTGCTTTTGCAGGAGACCCTCGTCAACCAAGGCCGAGATGGCCTGCCGGACGGTGATCCGCGACAGATCGTAGAACTCGCAGAGATCCGTTTCCGACGGGATCTTGTCTCCTGGCTGTAGGTCGAAGGTCACGAGATCCCGAAGGGCATGCTTGAGCTGCAGCCACAGGGGCGTGCTGGGGGTCCCTCGCAGAGGATGCAGGACTGAACCTGATGTTGTCATGGCACGATCCCTTGAGTTTTCCTCGCTGCCTTCCGTCCTCTACCAGCAGAATCCTTGCGACTCCCTTGACACTGCTGGCAACCCGCATCTAGTCTCAACACGTCTTATGACGTCATAACAACCATAACAATGCAATAAGCCACAACTTGGAGGAAGCCAACCATGGATATGACTACGAAAGCGAAATTCTCTCTGACGCGTCGGCTCATGATGCTGGGCCTCGGCTCCGCTTCAGCCCTCATGTTGCTCGGCGCCGGCGAAGGCTTTGCGCAAGGCAAAGCTCCTACAGGTCCCATCGAGATCACCAGCGGAACCAGCCCCGGAGGCACGCCCGACGTCCTCATGCGCCGCGCAGCGAAGATCCTGAACGACGAGAAGATCATCACCAACCCGCTCGTGGTGCAGAACCGAACCGGCGGGTCGTGGATGGTGGCCGCCAATTGGGTGCTGAACAAGAAAGGCGACGAGAACACGGTTCTCACCATCGCCCAGCCGATCCTCACCACCCCGATCACGCAGGGACAGCCGACCGTCTACGACAGGCTGACGCCCATCAGCATGTTCATCCAGGGCGACCTCATGCTCGTGGTGCAGCCCAACTCTCCCGCCAACAACCTGAAGGATTTCATCGCCACCGCCAAGCAGCGTGAGCGCGGCATCAAGGTGGCCGGGGCCCAGGCGGGCTCGACGGACCACATGGTGACGGGTCTCGTGGAGAAAGCCGGCGGCGTGAAGCTGAACTACGTTCCCTTCGACGGCGGCGGCGCGGTGCAGACAGCCTTCCTCGGCGGAAATGTCGACATGATCGTCCTGACCCCGAGCGAAGCGCTTCCGCTCGTGAAGACCAACAAGGCCAAGCTCCTCGCGGTGCTGAGCGAGAAGCGGCGCACCGAGGCTGACTTCAAGGATGTGCCCACCGCCAAGGAGCAGGGCTTTGACATCGTATGGGGCCAGTCATGGGGTCTTGCCGGGCCTCCGGACATGAGCCCGGAACTCGTCAAGTTCTGGGATGACGCCATTCAGAAGCTTGTCGCCACCAACGCCTGGAAGGACATGGTGAAAGAGATGTACCTTCGCAGCGAGGTCGTGCCCGCCAGCCAGGTCAAGGCGCATATGGCCCAGTTGCACAACGAGCATCTTGCGCTGCTGCGCGATCTCGGGCTGGCCAAGTAAGTCGGCGCGGTTGCGATGAAGGCTGCGGATATCCTCAGCGCATGCGTGATGCTCGCCCTTTCGGCGGTGGTCTTCGCCGCCACGCGCGATCAGCCCTACTGGGCTGATTTCGCTCCCGGATCGGCCTTCGCGCCCTTCTGGATCGCCTCAGCGGGCGTTGTCGTGTCCATCGCCCTGATTGTCGGCGCGCTGCGCCGGCAGTCGAACCCGCCGGCCGACTGGCCTGATCGCCGCGGCCTCCAGCGGGTGGCTCTCACGGCTGCAGGGCTCTGGGCGATTGTCGTCATCGCCCCGGTTCTAGGGCTCATCCCGGCAGCCATCCTGTTCATGCTGTTCCTGCTTCTCCTTGTCGTGCGTCGCCGCCTGGTGCCGAGCCTGATCACAACCGCGATCACCGGGGCGCTCGTCTACGGCGTCTTCTCGGCATGGCTTGGGATCGCATTTCCCAAAGGCATTCTCGGCATCTGAAGCGGTCAGGAAGCACGATCATGATTGATGCCCTCGTTTCACTCGGCAATGGCTTCGGCGTCGCTCTAACGCCGATGAATCTCCTGTTCATTTTCATCGGGGTATGCCTTGGACAGTTGATCGGCGCGCTGCCGGGGCTCGGTCCCTCGGCCGGCATGGCTCTTCTCCTGCCGATCACGTTCGGCATCCCTCCCGCAACGGCCATCATGATGCTCGCGGGCATCATGTATGGCGGCATGTACGGCGGCACCCTCACCTCCGTCCTCGTGAACGTGCCGGGAGAAGCCGCCAGCGTCATGACGGCCGTCGACGGTCACAAGCTCGCCAAGCAGGGCAGGGCGGGGGCGGCCCTCAGCGTGTCTGCGATCGGCTCGTTCATCGCCGGCGTCGGCGCCGTCACCGCTCTCGTCTTCGTCACTCCGCCGCTTGCGGAGTTCGCGCTGAAATTCTCCTCGCCCGAATATTTCCTCCTCGCCACCCTTGGAATCACTGCGACCGCCAGCATCGGTGCGGGCTCGCCGCTCAAGGCCATCATGACGGCCATCTTCGGCCTGATGATCGCCCTGGTCGGAACGGACCCCATTCTCGGGACGGCGCGTCTCACCTTCGGCACGACGGAGTTGCTCGACGGGATCGACTTCCTTCCCGTGGCGATCGGCATCTTCGGAATCGCCGAGGTGCTGACCTCCCTGGAGCGCAGCTACGATTCAGAACCGATCAGGACACGCCTTCGCGACATGTGGCTGAGCGCCGCGGATTGGGCGGAATGCCGGATGGCCATTCTGCGCGGCGGTACGTTGGGCTTCCTCATCGGGCTGATGCCGGGTGCGGGACCGACGGTGGCGGCGATTCTGGCCTATGTGACGGAAAAGCGCTTCAGCAAGCACCCGGAGAGATTCGGCGAGGGCGCGCTCGACGGGGTGGCTGCTGCGGAATCCGCGAACAATTCCGCCGCCCACGGGGCGCTCATCCCGATGCTGGCCCTCGGCATTCCGGGCTCGGCCTCGACGGCGGTTCTGCTGGCGGCGCTTGTTCTGCAGGGAATTCGCCCCGGGCCCACGCTTCTGGTCGAGCAGGCCGATCTCGTGTGGGGCCTCGTGGCCAGCATGTTCATCGGCAACGTCATCCTGCTCGTGCTCAACCTGCCGCTGGCGCCGGCCTTCGGCGCATTGTTGCGGATTCCTTACGAGTATCTTGCTCCAGGCATCCTGGCGATCTCGCTGGTGGGCACCTTCGCCACGACGCTCAGCCTGTTCAGCGTCGGCCTTACGCTGTTCTTCGGCATGGTCGGCTATCTCATGATGAAAGCCGATCTCCCACGGGCTCCCGTGGTGCTGGCCGTCGTGCTGGCCCAGCTGATGGAGACCTCCCTGCGCCAGTCTCTCATGCTGTCGGAGGGCACCCTCTGGATCTTCCTTGAGCGTCCGCTCTCGATCGTTCTTCTCCTCCTCGTGATCGGCTCCCTCTCTCTGCCGCTGCTGGGTCTCCTGACCCGCCGCCGGTCCGAGCGCCGCCGCTCCGAGGGCAAGATTTCCATTGCAACCAAATAGGCTGTTCCATGACCCATCGTACCATCGACGTTCACGCGCATATCCTCACCGAGGAGATGATGCGCCTCATGCGGCAGGAAGCGCCCGAGATCGGACCGACCTTGAGCGAGGTTGATGCGGAAGGCGGCGTCCTCCAGGTCGGCAACATCGTTCAGCGCCCGTTCCCTCGCGGAGCCTGGGACCTGGAACTGCGGCTGCGCCATATGGACGAGGCCGAAGTCGACATGCAGGTTCTCTCGGTCTGCCCTCAGACCTTCCTCTACGACCGGGACCCCGCGCTCACCGCCGCCTTGTCGACGATCCAGAACGACGGCATCGCGAAGGTCGTGCGCCAGCATCCGGATCGCTTCCTCGGCATCGCCACCCTGCCGATGCAGGATCCGGAACGCGCCGTGGCGGAACTGCGCCGTTCCATGCAGCAGCTCGGACTGCGCGGTGCGCAGATCGGATCCCATGTGGAGGGCCGCAACCTCGACGACCCGGCGCTCGAGCCTCTGTGGGCTGCTGCAGATGAACTCGGCGCCTTCATCCTCGTCCATCCGCAGAAGATCGCCGGCGCGGATCGCCTGAAGTCCTTCTATCTCAAGAATCTCATCGGCAACCCCCTCGACACCACCATTGCCGCCGCATCCCTCGTGTTCGGCGGCGTTCTGGAGCGTCACCCGAACCTCAAGTTCTGCTTCGCCCATGGCGGCGGCTTCATGCCCTACCAGGTCGGCCGGATGAACCACGGCTGGTCGGTGCGGCCCGAGGGCAAGGTCAGCCTGAAGCAGAAGCCCGAGGATTCCATCCGCCGTCTCTACTTCGACTGCATCCTGCATTTCGAGCCGGCCCTGCGCTATCTCGTGGAAACCTTCGGCGCCGACCATGTCCTGCTCGGAAGCGACTATCCCTTCGACATGGGCATGATGGATTGCGTGCGACAGGTCCGGGCCCTCGGCGTCTCGGAGCAGGACCGCGGCACCATCCTCGGACAGGCCGCGGCCGGGTTGCTGGAAGGCGCGAGCCCGACGGCCGTGCGGGTTGCGCGAGGCGGGTAAGCGCCTCGGGTCGGCGGGCCCCGGGGTGGCCGGCGATGCAGCGCTCGCGGAGCGCGGATCGCCCCTGCCTCGGACCCCGGCGTCCTGGCTGGAGCAACCGCTCGGCGTCAGGATCTGAGAGGGGTGTTTGTCCCACGCTTCACCCGTATGTGGTCGATGCGGGGATGCTCCTTTTTTCGCTCTGTTGATCGTCCCAGAGCGCGTTGAGACGCCGTGTCTCGAGTTCGAGCATCTCCAGGAAGATCTCGGCAGCCGGCGAGAGGGGCTGCCGGGCCGGTTCGATCAGGACCAGATCGGTTTCGAGAGCCGGATCCGCCAGAGGGTTCACGGTAAAGGCCCGGCTCTCGATATCATTCGCCATCATGACGCCGGGAAGGATGGTCACCCAGTCGGAATTGGCCACAAGATCGAGCGTGCCCAGCATGGCGTCGAGTTCGAGCAGTCGGCTGACCTTGACGCCGTTGGACGAAAAATAGGCCTCCAGGCTGCGCCGACGCGTATTCTGCCAGCTCGGCACGATGACCTTCAGGGCTTCGAAATCCGACAGATGCACGGGCTCCCTGTGGGGGACGCCGAGATGCCCTCCTGATACCAGGATCTCGGGGGTGCGGGCCAGAAGACGGCTCTTGAGGCCCACCGCGTCGGCGAAGGCCGGCACCACCGCGAAATCCAGTTCGCCTGCGCGAACCTGCTGCGTGAGAAGAGCCGAATAAGCTTCAGTGATCCGCACGACCACATTCGGGTGCTGGGCCATGAATCGGGCAAGCGCCGGAGCCATGGCGCAACGGGTCATGGTGGGCATCAGGCCCACGGTGATCTCGCCTTCGAGGCCGGAGCCGAACTCCATCAAGGCCCGCGTGGCAGCCTCGTTGCTTCGCAGCACGTTGATGCAGTGCCGGTAATAGCTGTCCCCGGCGGGCGTGGGCGTGATGGCGGCGTTGCCTCGTGAGAACAGCTTGACCCCGAAACGGTCCTCGATTTTCCGGATATGCTGGGAGACGCCGGATTGCGTGGCAT
>DASQTM010000334.1:0-3223 GCA_035641875.1 Microvirga sp.
GCCACCTCGTCGTTGAGCACGTCGGGCGTGTTCGTCACCACGATGCCGCGCCTTGCCGCTTCCGCCGCGTCGACATTGTCGTAGCCGACGCCCATGCTCGAGACGATTTCCAGGTTCGGCAACCGGTCGAACAGAGCCGCATCGGTGCGGCCATATTGCCCGCTGGTGGCGACGCCGCGGATGCGGGGGCCGACCTCGTTGAGGAAAGCGGCGCTGTCTTCGTTCTCCCACAGGCGGTGCACGGTGCAGGCCTTGTCAAGCGTCTCGATCACGATCGGCATCATCGGCACGGTCATCAGAATGTCGGTCATCGGTGTGGCGTTCCCTGTCCTTTGGGTGTTGCTGGTTAGACCGAGCAGCGCGCCGACGCGCCTCGGCGGAGGGCCTCGTCGATTGCCTTGGCCTCATGCTGAAGAGTTTCTTTCACGTCTGGCGGCAGGTCGAGCCAATGGCAGTCGCGCAGGGCGGCCTCCAAGCCGTAAAGGGCATTAAGGCTGACGCGCCGCGAAAACATGAATTTGAGCCTGCGATAGGCTTCCAAGGAGCCGATGGAGCGAAGATCCGCCACCGTGCGGATGCCGGCCTCGTCCAGCCAGCCTCGGGTCACGGGTCCCACTCCGGGAAGGGTGCTGATGGGCGCGTCGCTCATGAGGGCAGGTCCGGCTCCTGGGATTTCATCCGCTCACGATAGAGCAAATAGAGCCCGGACGCGATGACGATGCCGGCCCCCACGAAGGTCAATGGATCGGGCCAGTCGCCGAACAGGATGTAGCCGAGGGCCAGCATCCAGACGATCTGGCTGTAGATGAACGGGGACAGGATCGCCGCCGGAGCCCGGGCGTGCGCCAGGACCATGAACCAGTGCCCCACCGCCGCGAAGGCCCCGGTCATCATCAGCAGAGCCCAGGTGAGAGGCGAAGGGGGCGTGGTCCAGATCCAGGGCAGGAACGGCGTCATGACGGCAATGCCGGCAACAGTCGAATAGAAGGTGGTGGTCGAGGACGAATCAGTCGAGGCCAGCATGCGGGTCGTGATCCCGTAGAACGCATAGGATATTGTCCCCATGAGGGTCAGAAGCGCCGCGGGATGCATGGTGCCGAGGCCCGGCCGCGCGATGACCAGAACCCCGATGAAGCCGATCCCGACGGCCAGGAGCCGCCTTGGTCCGATTCTTTCCCCCAGCATCGGACCTGCGAGCAGCGCCACGAGCAAGGGGGTCGCGAACAGAATCGACAATGTCTCGACGAGCTGCAGATATTGCAGGGCGATGAAGTTGCAGATGGTCGACACGAAGAGCAGGAAGGAGCGGACGAGCTGCAGGGGCAGCCGCCGCGTGACGATGCTGCCGGGCCTGGTCCAGGGATTGATGGCGATGAAGGTCAGGCCCGCCGCCGAAACATAGCGTGCCCAGACCGTCAGCAGAGGATCGACCGACTGATTGACCCATTTCGCCGTGGCATCGAGACAGGAAAAGCACAGCAGCGCCGCGCACATGAGCCCGATGCCGATCAGGCGGCCGCGCGGGCGGGAGGTTCGGGCAGGGAGGGGAGAGGTCGCGGTATCGGCCATGGTCGGATGCTAGCGGCCCCGCATCCTAGGGGCGAATGCCTTTGGCGCACAGCCCTCCTGCGCAGAGCACAGGGGTCGCGCTGCGAGCCGCCAGGACCTTTCGCGTCAGGTTGTCCGATCTTGCATCAGGCCGTCGCCGCCAGCTCCCGTTCGGCGGTCTCGAACTCGTCGGGCTCGTCGTCGGCCTCGAAGCCGGTCTGGTCGGCTCCCGTGAGACCGGCGAGGTTCTTGGCGGCCCGGCGCAGGAGCTTGCGGAGGCGCTTGCGGTCCTTGTTGTCGAACCCGGCGAGCAGCTCGGCCTCGACCTCGTTCCAGAGCGCCTCGATGGCGGCGGCTTTACGCTTGCCTTCCTTGGTGAGCTTCACCCGCACCACGCGGGCGTCGTCGGGCTCCGTGTGGCGCTCCACGAGCTTGAGGCTGGCGAGGCGGGACACCGTCTTGGATGCGGTCGGCGGGCGCACGCGCAGGATGGTCGCCAGTTCGCCCATGGTCATGGGGCCGGTGGAGTCGGCAAGGGCCTGCAGAACCTGCTCCTGGCCCGCGAAGAGCCCGAGTTCCGACAGCTTGTCTCCCGTCCGGCTGCGATGCAGGCGCGAGGCCTGAACGAGAGCCCAGCCGATGCTCTTGATGCCCGGATGCTTGACGTCCTTGTCCATGATACCCCTGCCACCTGACATTATAGCTTGAGCACCATGCATGGGAACCTATGACGGTTCGATGACAAGCCGGCTACACGATCGACACGCTCGCGATGTCGGACCCGTTCAAGCCTCCCGGTCGAGCGCGCTTTCATGCCAGCGCCGCAAGAGGAGATGAGTGAGGGCCGAGAGCAGCAGGAACAGGACGATACCCGTTGTGGCCAGAAGGACGAGGGCCGCGAACAGGCGCGGAATGTTGAGGCGATACTGGCTCTCGATGATGCGGTAGGCAAGCCCCGAGCCTGCGCCGGCCGAGCCCGCCGCCATCTCGGCCACCACCGCTCCGATGAGGGAGAGCCCGCCCGCAACCCGCAATCCCGCCAGAAAGGCCGGAAGGGCCGCCGGGCGGCGCAGCACCCAGAGTGCCTTCAGGCGCGCCCTGAATCGGGCGACCGGGTTCTGCCGCAAGGGCACGCCGTAAAGCCGAAACAGCTCCAGCAGGTTGCGATCGACGGATTGGAGGCCCAGCATGGTGTTCGACAGAACCGGGAAGAAGGCCACGATCCAGGCGCAGGTGAGAACCGCCGCGTCCTGCGGCATGTAGATCAGCAGCAGGGGCGCGATGGCGATCACGGGCGTGACCTGCAGCACCACCGCGAAAGGATAAAGCGAGTACTCGACGATCCTGGACAGGCTCAGGAGAACCGCGAGCGCCACTCCGCCGATCACCGCAAGCAGAAGGCCGAGAAGCGTCGTCTTGAGCGTCACGAGAAGCGAGGCCGACAGAAGCGGCCAGTCCATCACGAGGGTCGCGCCAATCAGACTCGGAGCGGGCAGGATGTAGGGCGGGATGCCCTGGCTACGAACATAAGCTTCCCACAGGACGATGGCTCCCAGGAATATCGCCAGGGGCAGGATCGCCTTGAGGGGATTGCGCCGGATTGCCGCCATCACAGGGGCTCGCCTGCTGCGACGTTCGTCAGGGCCTGCGAAGCCCGCCGGCACAAGGCGGCATA
>DASQTM010000335.1:0-2943 GCA_035641875.1 Microvirga sp.
CTTCACGCCACTGTCACAGTCCAGCCCTAGAGGCTGAGCCATGACATGGCCCTCATCCTGAGGAGCCGACGAAGTCTGCGTCTCGAAGGAGGGTCCAGAGGGCACGGGACACGCGATCGATCTTCCTCTCCCGCACGGGAGGGGGATTAGCGCCTTACTGGATGAAGGCCCGCCTCTTTACCGGTGAGCCCGTTATGTGCTTTGCTGGCTACATAAGAAGCGCGTAAAATGCGCAACCCCTGAGGGAGGATGAGAAGAGAGTGAGCGGTCCTGTGGCGGCTGCGATCGAAGTCGATCGCCTCGAGGTCAGCTATGGCAGCACCCCCGTGCTGCACGGCGTCAATCTCTCCGTCTCGCCCGGCGAGTTCATCGCCATCCTCGGCTCGTCCGGCTGCGGGAAGACCACCCTCCTGCGCACCATCGCGGGCTTCCAGAAAGCCTCCGCCGGGGCGATCCGCCTGTTCGGCCGCGACGTGGTGAACACCCCGCCCGAGAAGCGCGGCATGGCCATGATGTTCCAGTCCTATGCCCTGTGGCCGCACATGACCGTGCTCGGCAATGTGGGCTACGGCCTGCGCCTGCGCGGGGTGGCGAAGGACGAGATCCGCAGCCGGGTCGCCCGCATCCTGAAGATGCTCAACCTGTCCGGCCTCGAAGACCGCAAGGTCACCAACCTGTCGGGGGGGCAGCGCCAGCGGGTGGCCCTCGGCCGGGCGCTCGCCATCGAACCGGCCATCCTGCTCCTCGACGAGCCCCTGTCCAATCTCGACGCCAAGGTGCGCATCCAGCTGCGCCAGGAGATCAAGCTGCTCCAGAGCCGGCTGGGCTTCACGGCCATCCACGTGACCCATGACCGCGAGGAGGCCATGACCATGGCCGACCGCATCGTCGTGATGGATGCGGGCCGCATCGCCCAGATGGGAACGCCCAAGGAGGTGTTCGATCGTCCCGACTCGCCCTTCGTGGCAAGCTTCATGGGGGCCGAGAACACCATCGATCTCGATGTCAGGCCCCTTGGCTCCGGCGTCGAGGTGCGCGCCGACGCGGGCAGCGTCACCCCCTGGAGCGGCCCTGTGCCGGTCGGTCCGGTGACGGCTCATTTTCGCGACGACGTCGCTTCGCTCGTCGATCCGGATGCGCGGATCGACGGCTCCATCGTTCTTCCCGGACAAATCACGCAGAGAACGTATCCGGGCGGACACTACAGGTATGTGGTCGCCATCGGCAGCCGTCATTTCACTGTGACGGACGATGGCTACCACGAGCTCGACCGTCCGGTGGGCCTGCGCCTGCCGCTGGCGTCGTTGCACCTGTTCCCCACTGATCCGAACAAGGGAGGTTTCCATGCATAAGAGCTTATGGGCTGCGGGTCTCGCGGCCTTTCTGATGACGGGCACGGCGGGCGCCCAGACCCTGAACGTGGCCACCGCCGGCGACCAGAACATGGTCGACTACATCAAGGATTATCTCGGGCCGCTCTTCGAGAAGAGCCATCCGGGCGTCAAGGTCGTGGCCGTGGGCACCGGCCCGGGCGACGGCGGCTCGCAGAAGATCTATGAGAAGCTCGATGCGCAGAAGAAGGCGGGTGCGGCCTCCGACTTCGACGTGGTGGTCGTTCACCAGAAGGCCGCCGGCACGATGGTGAAGGAGGAGCTGCTCAAGAAGTACCGCGACGCGCTTCCGACCGGAAAGCTGGCGACCCGCGACACGGCGACCAACGCGCTCGGCACCGACGTGTCGGGCTACGTCATGCCGATGTTCCACTCGCAAACGGCGATCGCCTATAATCCCGACCTGATCAAGACCCCGCCCAACAGCTACCCCGAACTGCGCGACTGGGTGAAGAAGAACCCGAAGCAGTTCGGCTACAACGGCATCAAGGGCGGCATGTCCGGCGTCGCCTTCGTGACCGGCTGGGTTTCAGCCTTCGGCGGCGACGCGGCGAAGCTCGAGAAGGGTCCCTACGATCCCTCCACCAAGGCTGCCTGGGACAAGGCCATGGCGGACCTGAAGGAGTTCAACCAGAACGTGGTGATCACGCCGGGCAACGCCAGCACCCTCGACATGCTCAACCGCGGCGAGATCGCCATGGGGCCGGTGTGGGTCGACATGTTCTATACCTGGAAGGGCGAAGGCAAGCTGCCGCCGAACATGCGCCTGAAGCTCGTCTCGCCGGGCATGCCCGGCCAGCCCATGTACTACGCCATGCCGTCCAAGACCGCGCAGGAGAAGCTCGCGGCCGAGTTCATCGCGCTCGCCACCAGTCCGGAGGTGCAGGCGGACGGCATCGTGAAGCGCTTCAACTGGTACCCGGGCATCGACGCCAAGAACCTGGAAGGCAAGCTCGACCAGGCCGCCTGGAACCAGCTCTTCGCGGACATCCCGCCGGAGGCGCTCGCCGCCAACGGCAAGCCGTTCCCCATCGGCCCGTACTTCAACGACATTCTCGAAACCTACGAGAAGAAGGTGGCGAACTAACCTCGGAACCTCGGGGGCGGCCTGACTCCGGGCCGCCCGTCTTTCGCTCGCGACATCGGAACCCTTGAGGACATGGCGAGACCATCCTTCTTCGGCCTGCTGCTCATCGCGCCCGCCCTGGCGATGATCGGCGGCCTGTTTCTCTATCCCCTCGGCTTCTCGCTGATCGCGGCCTTCACGGATTCTAGCGGCCTGTCGCTCGCGCATTTCCACAAGGCCTACGAGCTCTATTCCACCGATATCCTCTTCACGCTCTTCATCGTCATCGTCTCGACCCTGCTCACCGGCCTGTTCTCCATCGCGATCGCCGGCATCCTTACTTTAAGCGAGACGCCCTGGCTCATCGCGGTGCTGCGCAATCTCTACCGCTGGCCGCTCTTCATCCCGTTCATCGTGGCGGCGCAATGCATGCGCACGTTCCTGGCCAAGAACGGGCTGATGAACAATTCCTTCGTGGCGCTCGGG
>DASQTM010000336.1:0-4584 GCA_035641875.1 Microvirga sp.
CCGCAGGCCGAACACGATGGCGCAGATGATGGCGACCAATCCCCAGCGGGCGTTCAGGAACAGGTCCGCCCCGCTCTGATCCGTCTTGTAGGACAGGATCGGGATGGAGAGGCCCAGGGTGATCAGCGCGGTCTTGGCGGCATCCTTGAGGGCGGCGGCGAGGTCGAAATGACCTTCCGCCGCGGAGGTTTTGTCTGTGTTCGCCGCGGTCGTAATCGCAGGAGCATTCATGGGTTAAGGCTCCTTAAACCTTCTCGACCTCAGGCCGCCCGAGAATGCCGGAGGGCATGAAGATCAATACGATGGCGAGGATCGAGAACGCAGCTACGTCCTTGTACTCGATGGAGAAATAAGCCGACCAGAAGGTCTCGATAAGGCCGATGATCAGCCCGCCGAGAACGGCGCCCGGCAGGGAGCCGATGCCGCCCAGAACCGCCGCCGTGAAGGCCTTCACCCCGGGCACGAAACCGTCGTTGAAGCTCACCACCCCGTAATAGAGCAGGTACATGGTGCCGGCCACCGCCGCGAGCGCCGCGCCGATGACGAAGGTGAGCGAGATCGTGCGGTCCACGTTGATGCCGAGCAAAGCCGCCATCTTGCGGTCCTGCTCGCAGGCGCGCTGGGCGCGGCCCAGGGACGTCTTCTGGACCAGGTACCAGAAGATGGTCAGCAGCACCGCCGTCACCACCATGATGATGATCTGCTTGTAGGAGAGCGCAACATTATAGCCGCTGGCGCCCTGGAACAGGACGATCACGTCGCCCACCATGGGGGGCGTGGGCTTGTTGCGCGCTCCTTGGGCGACCTGGACGAAGTTGGACAGGAAGATCGAGACGCCGATGGCCGAGATCAGGGGCGCGAGGCGGAAGGACCCGCGCAGGGGTCTGTAGGCGATGCGCTCGATGGCCCAACCCCACAGGGAGGTGAGCACCATGGCGATGATCAGCACGAAGAACAGAGCCAGCACCACCGAGGAGATCCCGAGCCAGGTGGTCAGGATCAGGAAGAAGATGAGCGCGATGAAGGCGGAGAGCATGAACACGTCGCCGTGGGCGAAGTTGACCATGCCGATGATGCCGAAGACCATTGTGTAACCAATGGCGATGAGGCCGTATATCGACCCCAGCGTCAGCCCATTGATGAGCTGCTGCACGAATATTTCCATGTCTTACCCTTGCCCTCTGGAAGCGGGTCTTTCTTGGGGAACGTCACAGCAAAGCACGATGCCGGAGCAAGGCCAAGCCGATACGTCAGGTGCGGTGTCTCTAGCAAACGGATTCTGGTTCCACAACGATCTGTTAAGATTGTTATAAGCCCTGTTGATGGAATTAGCAGCATGGGCTCACGGAATAGCCGCCAGGGCCCGAACGGGCCAACGGCTTCCAAAGCACAGGGCGGGAGACCATATGCCCTTTATTCCCTTGCCGTCTGCCCGGCTGGGCGGAAGAGGCTTCTCTGGATCAAGATGTTGAAGACGCAAGCTCCCCTCGCTTCGGCCGCCACGGGCGCAGCCGGCCTCGACAGCGTTCTCTTCCGAGAGGGCATGAGCCGCGTCGCCGGAGCCGTTCACGTGGTCTCCACCGGCGGCGCCCGGGGGCGGGCGGGCTTCACGGCGACGGCCATCGCCCCGGTCACCGACAGCCCCGCCTCCCTCCTGGTCTGCGTCAACACCGGGAGCCGCTCGGCCCAGGCCCTGCTGGCCAACGGGGTATTCTGCGTCAATACCCTGAGCGCCGCCGACACCAGGATCGCCGACGTTTTCGCCGGCCGGGCCGATCTTCAGGGAGAGGCGCGCTTCTCCGTCGGGGAATGGGAGACGCTCGCGACGGGCTCTCCCGTCCTGACCTCCGCCCTGGTATCCTTCGACTGCCGCCTGACCGACGCCCGGATCGTGGCGACCCACCACATCATCATCGGCGAGATCGTCGCCATCCGGCTTGGCGAGGCCAGGTCTACGCTCGTCTACCAGGGCCGGGCGTACCGGGAGCTTTGATCTCAGGATCCTCTCGCAGGACCCGGGGCATAGGGGCTCCAGCCTTTGAGCTGGACGAAGCCGTCGCGGGCGGCGACGAGCAGGTGCTTGCGGTGCCTGTGCACGACAGCGCCGGGCCGGTAGCGGTGGGGCTCCTCCCATCCGGCCGCATCCCAGACATAGACGTAGCGGGTATCGACCTGGGCGAAGGCCTCGATGGAGCCGAAGGCGCGGATCGTGCGCAGGGCGTCGCCGACCCCGCGCGACCAGTCGATGGTCCGCTGGGCCTGGGTGACGCGGGGCCAGTAGCTTCCCAGCCCCTGAGGCTTCGCCTCCGCCCAGAGCCGGGGCAGGTCCTCCGCGAGGCGGGCCGCCACGTCCCGGGCCGCCATCTGGCACTTGGCCAGCAGGGTATCGTGGTTCTCGTCCGGCGCGAGCGGGAAGCGCTTCTGCGCGAGGATGGAGCCGGTGTCGAAGGCGGGCGCGAGGGCGTGGGCGGTCATGCCCCATTCCGGCGTCCCATCCAGGATCGCCTGGAACAGCGGATAGGGGCCGCGGGCCATCGGCAGGGGCGAGGGGTGGAAGTTGACGGCGTAGGGCAGATGCTGCTCCCAGCCCTTGATGAGCCAAGGATAGCCCGCCACCACCAGCGCCTGGCAGCCTCGCGCCTTCAGCCCTGCCAGGTCTGACAGGGATATGCGCGACAGTTGGATCGGCACTTTCAAGGCGCGGGCGCGGGCGAGCGTCTCGTCGTTGAAGTCGTAGACGCCGTCGCAGGGGCGGCTGAAGAGCCGGACCGGCTCCCAGCCCTTCCCGAGCAGGGTCTCGAAGACGTCCCCCAGAAAGTCGATTCCCGCGAAGGCAAAGCGCATCCCCGGTGATCTCCCCTTGTGGGCCCGTCAGTTCGCCTGCTGGTTGGGCGCGTCCAGGGAAGCGGCGAGCGCTCGCCCGGGACCTCGACGGATAAATGAACGAAACACCGCGTTGTTGCGCAGGGCCGTTCCTCCGGCGGAGATGACCGTATCCAGAACCGGTCCGTCGAGCCGGAAGCGGGTCGGGACCTTGTCGAGTTCCTGCTTCAGCGCTGGTCCCGCATCCTCGAAGGACACGCGCCCGACCGTGAAGGTCACGTCGGCGCAGTTCCAGCCCTCAAGGGTTCCCCGCAGCTTCAGGACCTCGCCGCCGGAGAGCGAGCAGCGCCAGCGCCGCATGTCGCTCTGCCAGTCGCGCATGATGGCGTTGAAGTAGTCGTAGCCCTTGTACATGCCGGAATCGATGGCGGCATCCGTGACGATCCCGGCCAGCTCGAGGCCCGTGGGCGAGGCGAGGTTCCTCGGCCAGTCGCCTCCCGGGCCGCGGCCCGCATCCACCACGAGGAACAGGAAACGCCTGATCCGCACCGCCTGCTCGGCGGTCATCGGCACGTAGGGCCGGTCGCGGTTCGAGCGCGCGATGGCCAGGGAGTGGATGCCGAAATTATCCGTCAGGCCGCCGTCGAGGAGCTTCAGATAGCGGAAGCGCTCCGGGTCCCGGCGGTAGCGCATCATCGCGGCGCCGCTGGCGTGAAGGGTAGCGGGCGCGGACGCATCGGCCTCGCCCCGCTGCAGCCATAGGGGAACGCGGCCGCCGCAGGATCCGCCGAAATTCTCCACGTTCATGGGAACGAAGAGGCTGGGCACGGCGGCGGAGGCCGCCACCGCCTCGGACAGGCGGACCTTGCTCAAGTCGCTGCACAGGGCGCTGAAGGTGATGGGCTCAAAGACGAAGGGCACCCGACTGTAGATGTCGGAGGCGGCGATCCAGACCAGCGGACGCCGGCGGGCGAAGAGATCGGCGTAGGTGGCCCCGTCGAACAGGTTGTCGTCGAGCCAGCGCGGGAACCTGGAGCGGTCGTTGACGCCCCCGTCGTCCACGATCCGCAGCACGTTGGCGAAGGAGATGTGGGTGTCGAAGCCCTGCTCGGCGTTGCGCTCCAGGAACCGGGAGCGGAATTCGGGCAAGCCCTGGCGGCCCTTGAGGCCGAAATAGGCGGCGGTGACCGAGCCGCCGGACACGCCGGAAATAAGGTCGATCATGTTCGTCATGCGGGCAGGCCCGCGCTCGGTGGCGATCTCGTAGCGGTCGAGCTCCTTCAGGACGCCATAGGAGAAGGCCGAGGCCCGCATCCCGCCGCCCGAGAACGCCACGCCCACCACGGTGGCGCCGAACTGATCCGGCCCGAGGGGCCAGCCGCCCTGGTCCGCAACGCTGACGAGCGCCTCGTTGATCGGCTCGTTGAGGACGCTGCCGCCGCAGGCGGAAAGTCCCAGGGCGAGAGCCCCTGCCGCGAGGCAGCCTTTGAAGAACCCAATATTCGCCGTCATCCCTTCCGCCCCGCCAGATAAGCCGTGGCCATACGATGGCGGCCGCAAAGTCTCAACAGGAAACGTGAAGTCTTCACCGGAGTCTCTACTTGCGGCGATTAGGCCTTTCCAAGAGCCGCGGCTTTCGGGAACAGAAGAGCGGGGTTCAGCTTTAGCTTTGTAGCAGGGGCGGCGCATTCCCTGCGCCGTTCGGGAGGCCTCCTGCCGAATGGGTCTCGCGTTGATGAGGGAGCTCGCATGGCATCCAAG